>JAFUXY010000316.1 GCA_017477005.1 Lachnospiraceae bacterium
AGAAAAGAGCGAGGGAAGGAGAAGGGATATGAAAGCAGCGCGGGGAACCGTACATAAATATGGCGACAATGTGGATACCGATGTGATCATTCCGGCCCGCTATTTGAATACTTCAAAACCGGAAGAATTGGCAGAGCATTGTATGGAGGATATTGACAAGGACTTTATTTCGAAGGTGAAAAAGGGAGATCTGATTGTGGCGACCAAGAATTTTGGCTGTGGTTCTTCGCGGGAGCATGCGCCAATCGCCATCAAGGCGAGCGGCATTTCATGCGTGATTGCGGAGACCTTTGCGCGGATCTTCTATCGCAATGCGATCAACATTGGTTTGCCGATCATTGAATCCGCGGAGGCCTCTGTCGGGATCGAGGATGGCGATGTTGTGGAAGTGGATTTTGATACCGGCGTCATTACCAACGAGACAAAGCATGAGACCTATCAGGGGCAGGCATTTCCGGAGTTTATGCAGCGAATCATCGACGCGGAAGGGCTTGTGAACTACATAAATAGTGCAAGATAAAGGGGGAGAAGACATGGCGAAACCGAGTTATTTGACCGTAGACGACATCATGAAAACCAGGCGAAATGAGGAGAAGCAGTCGGGCGTGGAAAAAGACCACGTTTTGAACAGCATTATTATTGAGCTTGACCACTACGAGGTCACGCGGATCCACGCGGGCGATCTGAAGACCAACGAGGATATCGCAGTGGTCGGAGAAACGATCAACGACTGCCGGGAAATCGTGAAATCCTATCTGGGGACGAGCTTTTCATAGAACGAATGAAAATCACCGCCACTCGACAAAGAGTGGCGGTTTCCTTAAATATAAAACCGCCGCTGCAGCTCCATTTTCGCCGCCTGTCCTCCGAAGATCAGTGTGCCAATGAACAAAAAGACGCTCGATCCGAAGGCCAGTTCAGACAATACAGGGTAGCGGACAATGCCCGCATAGATCAGCGCAATCGGAATGGCGCCGACCCAAATGCAGCCAATCTGCAGGATCATATAGCTCTGCCAGCTGCGGCGATTGTAGATCATCAAAAAAAGCAGGACGAGATTGATCAAAAAGATCGCGCCGGGCAGCACGAAATTGACCGACCACCCGGAAAAGCCCGTGATGATATCGATCAAAAGCAGATAGGCAAATACCAGGCAGAAGGAAAAGATGATGCGGCTTCGGTAGCCGGTGTTGGGGTTGGTCAAAATCCAAAACAGGGTCAGGGCGAGAAAAATCCCCCCGCTTGCGATGAAGCTCCAGTTCATTCGCTGTTCGGTATGATAATCAATGAACAGGCAAAGCGAGATTGCGACCAGTGAAACAAAGGTGAAGATCCGGCGGATCAACAAAAACCGTTTTTGCTGGCCGGGAATATCCGGATAAAACCGGTCCGTTTCCCCGCCGATTTCGAGGACTCCCTGACAGAGAGGGCAGGTCTCGGTGCGGTCTATGATTTCAATTTGGCAATGATGGCAACGGCTCATAGCTTTTTCTCCAGGGGGTGTCCAGGTGCTCCACTATCCATTTCCAAGTCTATACGAGGTTTCCATATACCCCGTTGGTCTCTATGCGAACGGAAATTCCATCCCGCGCAAGCTGTCGAAACACGTCTTTGGGAATACTGGTGTCCCGGAACGCCGAAGTAAAGGTGCAGCAAAGCGTATCCTGATAGGACATAATCGTCGCCTTGAGACTCTGTCCCTTCGAAAAAGGTATAAACCCCCGGAACATCTGAATATATTCCTGATAATCCGGCAAAACCGAGATGTTTCCAACGTTGGTGACGGTGGTGGTATTGGCCAGCGCCGATTTGGTGTAGATCAGCCGCATAACCATATTTTTGAACGGCAGCGGCACGGCGCGGGCGATGAAAATGTCTTCCTTGGCGACGCTGTAGGAAAAGATTTCTTCTAAATGTTCTTTGGTAATCTGCGATTTCAGGCTTTTGCGGACGATTTGGCAGATGTCGGCAAAAGTATATTCCGTATCCGAAGATTCCGGCACAAATTCCGCGGATACCATGACAAAAAAGTTTTTCGTGGTAATCGAGCCGAAAAACGGTCTCAGGTTGACAGGTACCGCTACGCGGATCGGGCGTTTTTGGGAAACGCGTCTGCCAAAATGCAGAAAGGTGCTGTAGATGAAGGTCGACACCAAGTATTCGTTGATTGTGACCCCATAGTTTTGTTTCGTCATGGTCTTCAACTCGGAAACCGACATCATCCCGTGGATCACACCGAATCCATGGAAGGGGAGCTTTTCGCCCTGGATCAAAAAAGCCCTCTGGCTTTTGTAGGAGATCGGCGCGCTCTTTCGAAAGTACGCCTTGAAGCTGTCCTCCCGGTTCAGGGAGGTCTCGGGGCTCAGGCCGTCGCCCAATTTTTGGCGAAGATCGGGATGACTGAGCCGGAGGTATTGATAGCACAGCTCCCGCAAAAATACCGTGCCGCCCATCCCGTCGGCCAGGGCGTGGAACACTTCGAGGTTGATCCGCTTCTTGTAGTAGGTGACGCGGAACATGTAGCTGTTGTTTTTGTTGCGCCGAATGAGGCGGCAAGGGTAGGTATCTTCCTCGTGTACCCGCGGCGCGGGCTTTCCATTTTCTTCGAGGTAATACCAGAATATGCCAACACGGAGGCGGAGATCGAAGCCCGGAAACTTTGGAAGCACCAAATCCAAAGCCTCCTGCAGAAGCTCCTTTTGAATCGTCTCCGTCAGGCAGGCTTCAATTCGGTAGGTGTTGGTCATGGATTCGTCAGCAATCACCGGAAAGATGTTGGCCGTATTGTCGAGTTTTTCCCAATGGCGGTAATGTGCGGGCATGGCTTGCCTTTCGTCAGATATCCTGATACAATCGGTGGAATTCATAGCGGGGCTCACAGGTCAGATTGATGTGGAGCCGCCGCAGGACGTCTTCATCGCTGCTATCGAGCATCACGGTGGAGTGCATCTCAAGGTTTTTGAGCTTGTCCAATTGTTCGAGGGCCAGCCGCGCTTCTTCGCTGTTGGCGCTCGAGATCGACAGAGCGATCAGCACCTCATGGATATGCAGCCTCGCGTCCAGGGTGGCTAAATAGCCCTTTTTTAGTTTGGTAATCGGCTCTAGGGCTTCGGGAGAGATCAAATGTAATTCATCAGGCAGCCCGGCGAGAATTTTGAGGGCGTTCAAAAGCACCGAGGCGCAGGCGACCAAAAGCTCGGTCGTCTTTCCGGTGGTAATGCTTCCGTCCGGCAGTTCGATCGCCGCGGCCGGATGCCCGGTCGTCTCTTCCTTCACCAGCGCCGGTGTCACGACAGAGCGTTCGTTGGGCGCCATTTCGACCTGCGACAACAAGGTCTCGATCTTCTTCAAGGCACTTTTCTTTCCGGATCCTTTTTTGATATTGCAAAGCTCCGCATAATACCGCCGCAGGATCTCCTGCCGGGCGGCTTTGCGGACTACCTCGTCGTCTATGATGCAGTTTCCCGCCATATTAACCCCCATATCGGTCGGGGATTTGTAGGGGCATTCTCCGTAAATCTGGCGGAAAATGGCGACCAATACCGGGAAGCTCTCGATGTCTCTATTGTAATTGATCGTCGTCGTGCCGTAGGCATCCAGATGGAAGGGGTCGATCATATTGACATCATTCAGATCGGCGGTGGCCGCCTCATAGGCGAGGTTCACCGGATGCTTGAGCGGAAGATTCCACACCGGGAAGGTCTCAAATTTGGCGTATCCGGCCGAGAATCCCCGCTTGTGTTCGTGGTAGAGCTGCGAGAGACAGGCAGCCATTTTGCCGCTGCCGGGCCCCGGTGCTGTCACGACCACCAGGGGGCGGGAGGTTTCAATGTAATCATTTTTGCCATAACCCTCGTCGCTGACGATATGCTCCACATTGTCCGGATAATCCGGAATCCAACGCAGGATATAGGAGCGAACGCCGAGGGAATTGAGCTTTTCACGGAACCGGTCGGCGGCCGGTTCTCCGGTGTATTGCGTGATGCAGACGCTGCCGACATACAGCCCGAGGTGTACAAAGATGTCGATCAGCCGCAGGACGTCCTGGTCGTAGGTGATGCCGAGGTCGCTGCGGATCTTGCCCCCGGCGATGGCGGAGGCGGATACGACGATCACGATCTCCGCCTGATCCTTCAGATGCAGCAGCATCTGCATCTTGGAGTCGGGCAAAAAGCCGGGCAGCACGCGCGAGGCGTGGAAATCGTCGAAGAGCTTTCCGCCAAATTCGAGATAGAGCTTGTCGCCAAACTGCGCGATGCGTTGGCGAATATGCTCGGATTGCATTTTCAAGTACTTGTCGTTGTCAAAACCAATGGTCATAATGGAATGAATTCCCTTCTAAATTTGGTATGTTTCATTTGATCAGATGCGCCACAGACAGATATTCCGGCAGGCCGTTTTCGTAGTGGATCACCGGCTCGCCAAGGATGAGAGGACGCAGGTAGATCAGCATTTCTTCGGTCACATCGTTGCCCTCGTTGTTGATGAAGGAAAGGGGCACGCTGCGTACGCCATTGGCGATCTTTTCAATCGGGAAGGTCGCTATAGCGGTCGTATAGGGGTCGTTTGTGAGCCGGTCTATGACCATCATATGGCCGCTCAACCCGGAAACGGCCGACTGCACGGCCTTTGCGCCGAGCTGCATGGCCTCGTTTTGGTCTGTCTGCGATAATAAATGAGCGGCGCAGCGTTGCAGGGTATTGATCTCGATGGAGCGTACTTTGACGCCAAACGCCTCCTTGACCAACAGCTCGAGGGCCTTTCCGGCGCCGGACAACTGGCTGTGCCCAAAGGTGTCGCTCGTGGACACGCTGGCCGAAATATAGGCGCCGTCCTTGTCCCGGATCCCTTCTGACACGGCGACCACGACATTGTCCTGCACATCCAACAGGTGGTGTACATCCGACAAGAAGCGGGGCACGGAGAAGGGACGCTCCGGCAGATAGATCAGATGCGGCGCCGTCGTCTCATCCTCCCTGGCCAGAGCGGAGGCAGCGGTCAGCCAACCGGCATCCCGTCCCATAATTTCCACGATGGTCACGCTTTTCACATGGTAGATCATGGTGTCATGCCAGATTTCCCGGAGACAGGTAGCGATGTATTTGGCCGCAGACCCAAAGCCCGGCGTATGGTCGGTGTGCATCAGGTCGTTGTCGATGGTTTTGGGGATTCCAAGCACCTTGACCGGCTTGTGGCGCTCGGCGGCATAGGAGGATAGCTTCAAAACCGTATCCATAGAATCGTTTCCGCCGATGTAGAAGAAGCTGTCCACCTCCATCTCTTCGAAGGTGTCGAAGATCTTTTCATAAGAAGCAGGGTCGTCCGTAGGCGAGGGCAGCTTGTAGCGGCAGGAGCCAAGATACATGGCAGGCGTAATCTTCAGCTTGTCCAGAAAGGACGGTATCTTCCCGCAAAGGTCGTCCAGGCACAGGAATCGCTTGTCGAAGATGCCTGTAATCCCGTTAAAGGCTCCTTACACCTTGTCAAAGCTGCCGGAAATGGCATTTTCTTCGAGGATTCCGACCAAAGAGGCGTTGATGGCGGCTGTCGGGCCGCCGGATTGGGCTACAATGCAGTTTTTCATAGGGTTCTCCTGAATATAGAGGTAATTATCCGTTTGTCCTTCCTATAATAGCGGAAACAGGCGCTTTTTGCAAATAGGGAACAGCAGATAGCGAAGATTATTTTCGAAAGGGAATCGGAGCGAAAGGTTGACGGAACAACTCGATTCCATTAAAATGGAAAAACAATAAGGAGGGATAGTTTCATGTTGTGGATCCATAGGAAATCGATACTAGGTGTTTTGCTGGCGTGGATGCTGGTCTTTGCCTCGCCGGTCATGGTATATGCGGACGGTACGACGAGTATCGGCCTGTCGCAGAATTCCACAGAGGTAGGGGGACGGGTCACTGTGACGGTGAGCGGAACAGACAGCTCGACTCTGTCGCTCCGCTACAACAACGAGGTGTTCAAGTTTGTAAGCTGCTCCGCGGCCGGGGCGACGAACGATTCAAATGTGGTGACGTTTTCGGGACAGTCCGGCCAGATTACGCTTGAAGCGATCGGGTCGGGCTCCGGAGATCTGATCGTATCGTCGGATACGCTTTCGGGGAGCTCTGTTTCCGTACCGGTTTCGGGTTCTGCCGCGCCTGCAGAGTCAGAGGAAGAGGAGCCGGAATCTACGGAGGAAGAGCCGCAGGAGGAACCCGAAGAGGAGCCGGAGGAGACATCTTCGGAGGAGGAGACCCCGGAGGCTCCCGAGGAAACAGAGGAGGAGCCAGAAGAACCAAAGACTCCTGTGAAAAAGTCCAACGCCTCGGATGGAGACGGGGACTATGTGATCGGGGGCCAGGAATATGTGCTTTCGGAGCGTTTTTCGGAAAGTGAGATTCCGGATGGCTACGAGAAGAAGACCCTGCACATTCATGGCGGCGAGTACGATGAGCTGTCAAACGGCGTGCTGACTCTGGTGTATCTGAAGCCAGTTGACAATATTGAGGGCAGCGGGGAATTCTATATCTACGACGAGGATATGGACAGCGTTTCCAAGTATGCGGCGCGGGGTTCCTCGGAGTATTATATGATGGTGGAAAAGCCGAGCGAATTGCCGAGCGACCTTTTGGAGAAGACCAAGATCACGGTGGGCGGGGAGACCTTCAAGGTCTACCAGATCGGTGAAGAGATGACCGATTTCTATTTTGTCTATGGCACGGATCTGAATGGAAATACCGGATGGTACAGCTACGATGCGGCCAAGGAGACGATTCAGCGCGCCAACGAGCGGCTGCTGGAGATGGCTTCAACGCCGCCCCAGCCGGAGCCGGAGGCGCAGGAAGAGCATTTTTCGATGCCAAAGGGCGAGGGCAAGGCGCCGCATTGGAAGCTGCCGGATCTGTTCGGATCCTCGCGGACTCTGCTGGCGATCGGCATTTTCGCGCTTGTTGTGGTGCTGGTGATTATTTTGGATGTGCTGTTGTTCCGTCGCAGAGATGCCGAGGACGATTTTGAAATCGAAACCGATCCGGAGGATTATGAGCCTAAGACGCCGCCAACGGTGGACAAGATTCTCGAAGAGAAGGACTTCGATGAGGCCAACAAGCCCCATCAGAGCAAGCGGTTTTTTAGAAGGGATCAAAAATCTACCGATATTTGGGACACGGGGGAGAAAAAACTTTCCGATACGTCGGAGCTTGAAAAATTGAGTGAGGCAACCAAATCGAAAAAACAGGCGTTCCGGGGGAAGCCTGCGGACGATCCAGAAGAGGGAAAAATCGATGTGATCGATTTCAATGATCTTTGATTTCCCGATAATTGGATCAGAATAGTGGATGAAGGACAATTATATGAAATATACCAAGCAACTGAAACGCGCGATCGAGCAGGCAAAACGCGCCTCGAAAAAGATGGGACACCATTATATTGGCACAGAGCACTTGTTGATTGGGCTGATACGCACGGAGGATTCTTTAGCTTCGAAAATACTGGCCTCGGAAAACGTGAGCGAGGAACATGTGATCGCCTTGATCACGGATCTGATCACGCTGCAGGGCGGGGATGTGGTCGTTGCGGAGAGGGAGGGCTTCACGCCCAAGATGAAGGTGATTTTGGATATTGCGGAGCAGGAGGCGGCCGCTTCCGGTTCGCCGGAGATCGGGACGGAGCATGCGCTGATGGCGATATTGCGTACCTCGGATTGCGCCGGTGCGAGGCTGTTGTCTTCGATGGAGGTCAACCTGCAAAAGACGTTCAACGACGTATTGATGACGATGGGTGCCGATGGAGAAATCTACCGCCAGGAAATGGGTCGTCGGGGGCGGATGGGCTTCGGCCAGGGTTCGATGCTCGAGCTCTACACCAAGGATATGACCGAGATGGCTGCGATGGGAGAGCTAGATCCGATCATAGGCCGGACAAACGAAATATCCCGTGTGATTCAGGTACTTTCCCGCAGGACGAAAAACAATCCCTGCCTGATCGGAGAGCCGGGCGTAGGAAAAACGGCGATTGTAGAGGGGCTGGCGCAGCGGATTTATGCGGGCGGCGTGCCGGATACGGTGGCCGGGAAACGGGTATTGTCGCTCGACTTATCCGGTATGGTCGCCGGGAGCAAGTACCGGGGCGAGTTTGAAGAGCGGATCAAAAACGTGATGAATGAGATCATCGCGGCCGGGGATGTATTGCTGTTTATTGATGAGATGCATACGCTGATCGGCGCCGGTGGAGCGGAAGGTTCCTTGGACGCCGCCAATATTCTAAAGCCTGCGATGGCCAGAGGGGATTTGCAGATCATCGGCGCGACGACGCTGAACGAATACCGGAAGTACGTGGAAAAGGACGCGGCTTTGGAGCGGCGCTTCCAGCCTGTGACGGTGGAGGAGCCGACGGTCGAGGAGACCAAAGAAATTCTGTTTGGGATTCGCGGTCTGTACGAGGATCATCATAGCATTATTATCTCTGACGAAGCGGTGGACG
>JAFUXY010000317.1 GCA_017477005.1 Lachnospiraceae bacterium
GATATTCGCGCCGCTCGAGGTAATATAGAAATCAGGCACGAAATGTCCGGTGATAAACGGCGTCAAGCCGCCCACCTGCCGGCCGGTACAAAGCCCGAACAAATGCCCCGCCTTCTGATACTCCAGAATCTTCTTGACGGAAGCCTCCGGCAGCTTGTCCGGATCCGGAGCCTTGTAAAAATACAACGTGCCGTCAAAATCACTCGCAAATACTTTCTTCATCTAGTCCTCCTCTTTCCCCTGATCAATGATCGAGACCACCTCTTCCTCTGTCGGATTGTGCATCGCCACATAGGTAAGAAACGCCGTAATCTTTTTGGCACTCCATCCCTCTTCATTCAGTTTCAAGATAATATTTGTTGTCTCTTTCTGAGTCATATTTTCACCCACCCTTCTGATACTTTTTTAGATTCTTCTATTTGCTCAGATGTTGGTTTGTTCGTCCCAATAAACACCAAGAAATCCGCAATCTCCGTATCGCTCCATCCCTTCCGTCGAAGTCCGATAATGATGTTGCTCGTCTCCTGCATATTCATCCCCCTTACACCACAAAATCATCCTTCACGGATTCCTTGTACTGCCAAATCTTGAATGAATTGTAATTGTCGATCGTGTAGCTATGCTCTCCCTCCGTCGGATAGACGTGGGAGGTGAAGGTCGCCTCGCCGTCATTCGCAAAAATCTCCACCGAACTGCGGTCTATGAAAATACGCAGCTTCTGCAGGCCGTTCGGAAGCGGCATCTCAAGCACCTCGCCCACGTTCTCATTGAACCGCTTGTCCATCCCAGTCCGATCCACGGTCGCAACTCTTCTTTCGCTGTCATAATAAATCCGGAATCCGCCGCTGCCGTCTTCTTTCGTGAACAGGTGCAGATTCGTGTCCGGGCCCGTAAAGGTAGCTTCGATCTCCCCAAATTCCGGAAGCTTGCCTTCCGCCGGGATCTCCCTCTCCCGCAGCTCGCTGAGCCCCGCGATCGGATTTTGCACGAGCCGTCCGTCCTTGATGCGAAGCTCTCTCGGCAGCGTCATACTGCCCTCCCAATCCTCGGGCTCGGTCGGATAGTGGTTGTCCGGCAGACCGATCCACGAAATCAAAATCGCTTTGTCAGGATCCTCCACATTGGCCGCCCCCTGCGCCGCATAGAAATCAAATCCGAAATCCAAGTACTGGTAATCGCTCTCCGGCGTAAAGGTCAGCGTCTCATAATCCATCTTCCCGATCAAGTAGACATTGTGATTCGTACTCTCCGCACGCCCCGGCAGCTTCGTGTACTGTGGCGAGAAGATCAGCACGTCCTTGCCCGAAATATTGACAATGTACGGGCATTCCCACATGCCGCCAAACTTCTCATAGCCGGGTACGTTGAGCTGTCCAGCGAAGCGCCAGCCCGAAAGCAGCTTCTCGGATTCGTAGATCAGCACCGTCCCCCGCTCGTCCAAGGTCTGGGCTCCGATCAAAATGTAATACTTGTTGTTTTCCTTGTTGAACACGACCTTGGGATCTCTCTGATGCTCACTATAATCATCCCTCGGCCCAAACAGAGGCTCAGGCAGCTTCTCAGGATTGCCCTCCGCATCCAGCTTCGCCGCGCAGGTATAAGGCGTACGAATCCAGTTTTCATCCCGATGGTTTCCGGTATAGAAGAAGTACAGCTCTCCATCTGCGGAAATCGCCGAACCGGAGTGCGTGCCCTTGTTGTCGTACCAATCGCCGGGCTTCAAGCCGATACCGGCATTCTTCCAATACACCAGATCCTCGGACGTCACATGGTACCAGTATTTCAGCCCATGCACAGCCCCCCAGGGCGTCCACTGGTAAAAGAGATGCCATTTCCCGCCATGATACACAAACCCGTTTGGATCGCTCGACAGCCCCGTCACAGGCTGAATATGAAACTTCTGCCGATACACGGATTTTTGAATTCTTTCGTGCAGATCCCGAATCTCATCCGGGCTGTTCAGTACGCGATACCGTTCCTCCAAAGTCCATTCTTTCATCTGTTTCCCCCTCCATATATTGTAAAAAACTCACTGGTTGCCCACATAATAAAGATATAGTAATTTGGGTCTTTCGTCAACGCAAAAATGTGGTACAATGGTAGAATGAATGCAAAAAATTTTAGAGAGGGGCTTTCCGCTGGAATCCCCATAGGATTAGGATACTTCGCCGTCAGCTTTGCCTTTGGCATGATGGCCTCAAGCGGCGGGCTGACGATCGGCCAGGCCGTACTCATTTCCCTGACAAACGTGACGTCAGCCGGGCAATTTGCAGGCCTGGATATCATGTTCGCCGGGGGTGCCTACCTCGAGATGGCGCTGACCCAACTGATTATCAACCTGCGATACAGCCTGATGTCCTTTTCGTTGTCGCAAAAGATCGACGACAGCGGACATCCCCTGCACCGCTTTCTCGTTGCGTTTGGCGTGACAGACGAAATCTTCGGCGTGAGCGCCGCTAGAGAAGGCCGTCTTTCGCCTTGGTTTAATTATGGCGCAATGGCAGTGGCAATCCCCGGTTGGGCGCTCGGCACACTCATGGGCGCCATTTCCGGAAACCTGCTGCCCGACCGGATCATGAGCGCGCTGTCTGTCGCGATCTACGGCATGTTTTTGGCGATCATCATCCCGCCCGCCAAAAAGAGCGCCCAGGTACTCGCCGTCGTTGTCTGCGCTATGCTGATCAGCACCGGCTTCGCCTACCTGCCGGTTTTGAAGACGGTTTCCTCCGGAATGGTCATCATCCTCACGACCGTACTAGTCGCCGGGACAGCCGCAAAGCTAGCCCCCATTGAATCTTAAATGACAAATTAAAAACGCCAAGAAAACTGACAATGAGGTGCATACGAACCAAATTCACCCCAAACATTTCCGCACCAACCGCACTAGAGGTACATCATATGAAAAATAATATCTACATTTACATTTTTGTCATGGCCATCGTGACCTATCTGATCCGGATGCTGCCGCTCGTCCTATTAAAAAAGGAGATCACATCTCCTTTTGTTAAATCTTTTTTGTATTATGTTCCCTATGCTTGTTTGGCAGC
>JAFUXY010000318.1 GCA_017477005.1 Lachnospiraceae bacterium
CATCGTCGCGACTCTCATCAAAGGCAATCACCCGCGTACCCGCATCCACCTCCACGCCCTCGACCTCCTGATTGACCAACCCAAAAACAACATAGCCCTCCGCGCAGACAGCAGGCAGCAGATCCGCCCCCAATGCGTTCAAAAAAGCGATGCGATTATAGCTTTTGGCTGGTTTTTTGATGTCTTCTTCGCTCATCCGCCATACCATGATCCATCCCACCTTAGTTCAACTTGACCGTAGTCCCCTTCACTTGCGTGACCCCCGACGACTGGAGCGAGAGCTTGCTGTCCCCCTTCACTGTGACCTGAGCGCCATTGATTTTGGTACTGCTGGCACCCTTCACCGTAGCTGCATTCGTAGCCTCGATATCCACCTTTTCCGCCTTGACCGACACCCCCTTCTCCTCTAGGGTAATCTTTGTCTGCCCGCCGACCTTGAGGCTCAGCTTCTTGCCAGCCGCTATGCTGATACTTCCATCTTCAGAATTCAAAACGATTTGGTTCTTTTTGTCTTTGTCCTGTATCGTAATGGATTTTTTTTCATCGTCGATCCGGATCATCAGTTTATTCGGCGTAGTGACCTCAATTGACTCCTTTTCTTTTTCATCGTTGAATTCGACTTCGCAGCCGCCCTTTGTCAAAAAACGTTTGATCGTATTGCCCTCTACCGAGGTCTTTTTCGGCACGTCGTTTTTTTTATTCCAGAGGCAGCCGATCACGATCGGACAGTTGCGGTCGCCCATATTGAAGGCAATCACCACCTCGGCGCCGACCTCCGGCATAGCGTAGGCGCCGCAGTTCTTGAATGCATAGGGAGACATGACCGGCACCCAGCCGGTTTTATTTTTTCCGTGTTCTCCAAGGTAATAATCCACCTTGACCATACCCGGATGCTCTGCGTCAAAATTCTCTTTCACAAGTCCCGTGACAATGCTCGGAATCCGTTCATCACTGACGCCAATATTTCCTTCAAAGAACATGCCCATGGTCAGCTCTCCCACCCTTCGATGTCGAACATGGTCTTGTAATCGGTCCCGTTGATCTCGTGGATCACGGTTTTCAGGTAATACTTGTGATCGCACAGATCCTTGTCCATCGACTTGACCGACAGATAGCGGCCAGGCACGATTTCCGGAATACCAATCGTCATTCCCTGCCCGGTCTTTGCCTTGTATTCGAGCTTGTCCGCAATGCTGTTCGCCTTGTCCTTCGCCTTCGAAACCGTATCCATAGAAGGGTCTGTCACATAATATTCCGGCGTATTCCCAATCAACTTTTTCATCAGAACCGGCGTGTGAACCGACGCTTTTCCATTCACCGTCGTCTGCTGATCCGCGTCGTACCCCACCACTTCAATATTCAGATCCCGGTACCACTCATCGGTTTTCAACGCCAAAAGCTCCCGTCCGAATTCAATCGTCATGATTGCCGTTTTTTCTTTATGCGGTTTGCGAAAATAAGCGGTTTTTCCGAGTACAAAAAACTCTCTGTCTGCCCGTCCGCTGCCGATCAACTCCCGTGTAACAAACTGGTAGTCGTCCTGTGTCTGGGAAAGCGGGTTGACCAGATTGTCCGACGTAGGATCGACCTCGGTTGAACAAAGGCGGCTATAGCGGGACATGATCGTATGAAACACATCGGAATAATTTTTGACATCGTGGAGCACTACCTGATTGCCCGCCAGCATCATCAATCGCCTGGCATCCATCAACGTCACCACAATGAGCGGCAATTCGGAGTATTCCATCCCCAACGCCGCGACAAATCCCTTGAACAGATTGAGAGTCGAGGACTTGTAACCGACCTCGACCTCCACGACCGTGCCTATGGAAAATTCATTTTTGACCTTCGCCTGAAAGCTGTGGCTCTTCAGGTCGTATTGGTCGCCGATTTTCAAGACCACCATGCTGGCCGCGTCCATCGAAAGTGTCATCTTCATTTCCACAACGGGCAGATTCATCGTAGAAACCACGTCTATTCCGTTCACCTTGACCTTCACGACCGGAATCTCGAAATCGTCGTATTTTTTCTTCAGCTCCTCATAAGAATAGGAACCGCTCATCAGATTCGCCATAGATTACTCTTTTCAAGGGAACTTATAACGGCATTTCCATTCGACTTGCGCATGTTTGTTCTCGGAACAGATAGAATCGATGACATGTTCTCCCCCCACAAAGACCTCTTGCCATGACAGCGCTTCCTAATTATACTCCAACTACATGGAAACATGTCAACCCTTTTTGAAGATTATTTCAAACGGTACACTATTTCAGCCCGTTCTTCTGCTTAAAAAGTTTTTTCAACGCTCTCCCCCTCCCCGTTTTCACCTCTTCGAAGGAACGACAAGGATCGAGACATTGACTGTCCCGATCCTTTGAACGGTTCTTTCTTTTATTGTATCACGTATCCGATTCTCCCGCAACCGCCTTCCATACTATTTGGGGAAACACTGATTACGCCTACTTCACAACCACCTTCACAGCCTTTGATAAAGACCTGTATTTGGCAGTTTGCGCAGCCTTGACCGTGATTTTGTAGCTGCCTTTCGCAGTACCCTTCTTGACGGTCACTTTGCCCGCGGAGTTGACAGAAACACCCGCCTTCTTTGCGGCGTTTGTCGCTGCATACGTGATTTTCCCTGCCTTGCTCTTGGCCGAAATCTTGAAGGATTTTGCGGCCTTTTTGACCGCTGCCAATGAATAGGTCTTCGTGGAATTTTTCGGCGAGGAAATAGTCAGCGTGTTCGCCAGCCTCGTGACTGTCACGGTGCATTTCGCTGTCTTTGAACCGTCCTTTGTCATCACTGTGATCGTAGTCGTCCCTGCGGCCTTCGGACTCACCAATCCACTTGCGCTCACCGTTGCCACAGATTTGTTGCTGCTTGTCCACGCAACCTTCGAATTGGTCGCATCCGAAGGGCTGACCGTAGCTTTCAGTTGCAGCGTCTTGTTGGCGGCGACGGAGGCCTTTGTTTTATCCAAAGCCACCTTCGTGACCGGCACCGTGACCGTAATCTTGCATGCCGCACTTTCGCCACTCCTGTCATTCGCCGTGGCCGTAATCGTGGCGCTGCCTTTCGCTTTCGCCGTCACCAGTCCACTTTGGCTCACTGTCGCAATAGACGAATTGCTGCTTTCCCAAGTAACACTCGAGTCTGTCGCGTCAGATGGCTCGACAGTTGCTGAAAGCTGAAGGGTCTTGTTTTTCACAACAGAGGCACTCGTCTTGTTCAGGGATATTTCGGTCACATAAATTTCTTCATCCTCTCCATCTACATCATCACCTGCGTTTTCATCATCCCCGTTGTTGTCTTCGTTGTCAGTAGTATCATCTTCACCATCGTCGTTGGAATCGTCATTACCAGCGTTGGTATCGTCATTGTCGGTGTTGGTATTGGTATCATCACTACCGCTATTTCCGGAATCCGTGCCAGAGCCGATCCCGCTGTACGGGTTGGATGCGCTATAGGTTGTGCCGTTCACGGTCAGCGTATAAGACCCATAGTTGACACTCCCCTCTCCCGAAATGCTGGCCACGGTAGAGTTGTCCGTGAGTGTCCAAACACTATCCTCGTCCAGTGAAACCTTGACCTCACCAATAGAAGTAGAGATCGTTCCCACGCCGCTTCTATGGGCAGTTATATCGCCGCTGGTCGATCCATTCCATTTGGAATTAACAAGCTTGATGACGGCAGAAGAATCGCTGCCTACCAAAATCTT
The DNA here is from genome assembly GCA_017477005.1 of Lachnospiraceae bacterium. GTDB lineage: Bacteria > Bacillota > Clostridia > Lachnospirales > Lachnospiraceae > RGIG4930. The sequence continues at coordinate 3,720 of JAFUXY010000318.1, forward strand.
GCCGGGAATCGTCTGATTCGTTGCGCTCAAGGTGGCCGCATTCGAATTGCTGCCGCTCCACGCATCGGAACACACCGACAGAAATACATTTTCGTCGTCTGTGTTGTTGATGGACACACCGTCTAACGCAATCGCGGCACTGGTTTTCGTCACATGGATCACATGTCCTGTTTGGTTGTTGATCGTACCTCCGGTCATGTTGAACACGGAAGCACCATCCGTAGCATCGCCCGACATAGACTGGTAAAGAAAGATACCGTTGTAGAAATAATCCTGACTGCCCGGCGTAGAGTTGGAATTGCTGGCATTCACCGTGCAGTCTTCCAAGGTGACTTTGTTTCCACCCTCGTTGACAATTCCCTGGGAACCAGTCGCCGTCAATGTCGCGTCAGAGACCTTGATCGTAGCGGTCGCATAAATCGCAGGTGACCCGGAACCCGATGTGGCATACGTTCCTCCTTCCACATTCACGGTTCCGCCGCCTCTGTCCGAACGAATGGCCGCAGAGGAACCACCGCTGGTCTTGATCGTCAGATTTGACGCATTGGTGGTACCGCCGCCTGTGGTCATGATGCCGCCGGAACCATTTCCGGTAGTGGTAATCTTTGTATCTGAAATATTGACGGTGGTGCCATCTGTGCTGGTGTTATTCGTAGTCGCATAACCGCCATACGAAAAGACTCCGTTGGCACCGGGAGCACTCGTCTCGACAGTGCCTCCCTTGATAGTAAGCTGAGCGTTGCTCTTTGCCAATATGGCAGAGTTGATCCCATAAAAGCTGGAATTGTCGGATGCATCGCCATCTCCAGTTTTTGTCACAGTAGGATTTTCCAGTGTGACGTTGATCGCAGAGCCGCTGCCGCCGCCTTTTGCCAACAGTGCATTTTGTCCAGATGTGGTGGAACTGTAGGACTGGCTCGCTGTAGTAGTGTCAGAGGTAATTTCTGTTGCGCCAGTCCAAGAAATACTATCCGAACTGGAGCCTCCGCCGGATCCACCAGGCGTTCCCCCTGATGTACCGCCAGATTCTCCCGGTGTGCCTCCGGGAGCACTACCCGAAGGAGGAGCCAACAGTTTATCCGCAGCCGTCACTGTTTCGTCAGCAGATTCCTCAGTAATTGCGTTCTCTTCCGACAAGTCTTCTGATTCGTCTTCCAAGATGTCGGTATCAGAAATCAGTTCTTCATCCACGACTGTTTCATCTGATACGCCACTTTCATCTGAGACTGCTACGTCTGATCCGTCGCTCTCATCCGACACAGCTTCCGAATCCAGTACTTCGGTCGCAGAAGCTTCTTCTTCATCTGAAACAGTCACTTCATAGGAATTTTCCGCATCATTTGCATTGCTTTCTACATCGGCGGTTTCTTCCTCTGGCACCGTCTCCGACGATACTTCGTCCAAGGTGCTTGCCAAAGTTGTAAGCGGTGTTGCGAAAGCAAAAACTCCTGCAAGTGACAATGTCAGCGCTTGTTTTGTCAGTTTCTTCATCAGTCTTCCCCTTTCTTTTGCTTTGATTTTGAAACGGACTCGAAAATATCTGTGCAGATCGTTTCAGTGAATAGTCCTTTTCTCTTTGCTTATTTTTTCGAGAATTTAACCCAAAAAATGGGGGAAGTATTACAAAAAGATTAGAAAATTGTTACAATTCATTTTTCCATTTGGCAAAAATCAATTCTCTTATAATGAAAATCTGGAATTTTATTGAAAAATGTCTGAAACCGGCACCTTCTTACAGAAAAATTGCTTTTTATGTATCAACATGATAGACTAAAGATTACATTTTTGAATACGGATACGGGGGCTTTCAGACAATGGCAAAAACAGTTGCGATTGGGATACAGGATTTTAGAAAAATTCGTGAAAGAGATTATTTTTATGTGGATAAAACCGGGTTTATTCGGGAATGGTGGAACAGCGGAGATGATGTGACGCTGATTACCTGACCTAGACGGTTCGGAAAGACGCTGACCCTGAGCATGATGGACCGTTTCTTTTCAAATCGCTATGAGAACAGAGGAGATCTGTTCGAGGGACTTGCGGTGTGGAATGACGAGAAAATGCGTACACTGCAAGAGACCTATCCGGTTATCAATCTTCTGAACCCTCACTATAATCAGAGGATGACATAGGATATTTCCGATAAAAAGCGCTTGACGCATATTTTTCATCTCTCGTATGTCGCGTAAAATGATTATCGCAAAGCAGAAACCAATTATAATTTAGGACGCTGGCGTTGTCCGTGTCGTCCCAAGTCACGTCTACGTTGTAATACTTGCCTCCAAGACGTACAATATTCCAGATATGCTCCTCGGACTCAATGCTGGGAACCGCCCTTGCGTCAAGCCCCGCTTCAAGCGCCATCCGATAAAACAGAACCGTGTAGCCTTGACATACAGCGCTCCCACTTATCAGGGCGTCATATGCGGCGTGTTTTTCCAACGTTTGGTCATATGTCACCTTGTTCGCAATATAGTCGTGGATTTCCTTTACTTTTTGGTAATTTGACTTGCCGGACAACCCGAGACTTCCCGTGACAGATTCTATTTGTGACTGAAGCCTTTCTTCCTGCGTAGAGTCTGTATAATAGTCTATGGTAAAGTGATACGAAACATACTTCCTGTTATACTGCGGAGCATTTATGCTGCTTCCGGATGTGCGGCATTGTTTGCAGTCCCATAAAATGGCGTCTCCTTCCCGTGAGTTTCCGGTGTGTTCAATTGCCCTATTCCATATATCCAATAAATAGGTCTCTATGCTGCTGGATTTTGGTATTGAAAAATATAACTGCACCGCATTCTGTCTTGAAACCATTGCGTCACGCAACTGCTCTACGGCCTCATCCGCAGAGGAAAGATATTCATTTCCAGAATACAATACTACCGATTCGTCCTTTTCAACTGTATCAATAACTGCATCTATTGCTCTGCCATCATCGTATACAACAATGGCGGAATCACTGTCTTCATCATATAGGATCTCCGCTCCGTCACTTTGATCCAATGTAAAGGTTTCCGAAGAACCTCGAACATATTCCTCAAAATCCGCCTCTTCTGCACCCGCAGCATCATCCTCCGTCCCGTCAATGGCTTCTTCGTAAAAAGGATTCACATAAATGGTTTCTTCGTCCCTGTCCTCCACATCCACCTGAAAGACCTTCCCCACTTCGGCAAAATCCTCGATCCTTCCTCCCATTTCCAAGGGTTCGCTTTCATCCGTTTCTGGCATTGCATTCAGCTCGTCTGATCCATCGTTGACCTCTTCCAAAATCAGATCATTCGCCGAAACATCCCCCTCCTCTTCCTCGAAAGCTTCCTCGTCTATTTTGGCGTCTGGTTCTTCGTCTAGCAACGTCAGCGGCTCATCATCTGGCACATCAAGTATCGCATCATCTATGCCATCCTGCTCATCGACAAACAGCTCCTCCTGTGATTCCGGTTGTTCTGACTCTTGAATATCTGCAACTTCCTCATTTTCAGGCAATTCCAGGGTATTTTCATCATCAATAGTAATATCATCCGACGCAAGAACCTCCGTATCAACAACCACACTAAATGATGAGGACAAAACTATTGACATGATCAATAAAAGTACCACACTGTGTTTTCCATAATATTTCATCTTTCCCTCCTTTCAGATACAACTTCAATGAGACTTAAGGAAGCACTGACTTGATCAGCATTTCCTAAATTCTATTCTTCTGCATTTTTTCGCAGTATTTTCTTTGTTCGACGAATCACCTTCGCAAATGTCCCTTTGTTTACCTCGTTTCCAATGCCCTCACGATAAAGATAATCCATGCTCCCGTTTAATTCGTGTTTATCCTGTGACTTATTTAATATGGCTTCTCCAGCCTCCTTGTATTCCTCCTCACGAATATCAACATTGTCTTGGTATTTTATAAATTTTCCATCTTTTACGCCGTATGTAGTCAGATACCAGCCACTACAGGAGACTACACAAGGGTTACCCTCATATTTGCTTATCTCTGTCCAAAAAATAATCGGACTGCCACCACAACTGACCTGCGCCTGTCCCAGTTTGATACACTTTCCTTTTCTGTATGAAAAAATACCGATTCTTTTTCCAAATGATTTATTTGCTGATTTTCATAATTGTTCTCCTTCCTTCACGGATTTTTCACTATTTCGGCTTTTCTATACCTTTTATTGAATCCTAAATCGTACAGAAATAGTTGATTCTCTTCATCCATCTGATTAATCAATAAGGTTGTATTAATCCCCTCTAAGGAATCATCAATAATCGCATTGACAAGTGTCTTTATTCGCTCTTTTGTCATATCAGAAATGAAAGAATCGAGATCACTATCACTAACCACAATTTCTGATTTATTCCCTTTATATTTCGATATATCTTTTATTACAGCAGTTGTAACACTAATTGCAGCGTTCTCCTGATTGTCTGATGTGCTTGATAAATCAATTATGGTAATCTTATATTTCATGGATTTTGTTTTACCAGTCAGATCAGCTTCTGCGCTTATTAAGACCCCATTATGATTAAGATAAGAATAAGAAAAACCTAACTTTGTTGGTGACTTCCTATATATTTGTGCGATATATCCTATTTTGTCAACAGCGTTCCATTCAATGTAATATTTGTTCTTCCCTTTGTATCCATTATCCCGGATAAAAGCCGATACTTTTTTCACTTGTTCAACATGATCATGCGATGAGGCCTCAACAATCGACAATGTAGAATTGAAATAATTCTCAGCAAAAACAAATGCGAAAACAAACAATAAGATACCAAAACGAAACCTCACATTTTTCCTAAAACTACTCATCATACCAATTCCTCCTCGTCTTTAGATACTTATGTGTTGGATAAACCATATTTCCTGCCAAGATAAGATAAGTGCATTATCCTCTTCTTTATATTACAAAACAGAACTTCTCATAAGTAACCCATGTACCTCTCAAAAAGTCCATTGCTTCCGCCGATGCTTTTGCTTCTGCATACATTGGCAAACTCAGATTTATAAAAACTAATACCGCTACTACCACAGATAAACTTTTCTTAATTAACTCCCTCATACTTCCTCCACATCGCTGTTTTCATTTTACTTTTACCAAGCTATCCGGACCGGCCAACCCTTCCGGGATCTTATTATCCAAAAATAACCACAGTGTATCTGAGCCTTCCCTGTATCGGGATTTGTTCCCACTTTTCTGGCACTCTCCCATTCTCAATTACCTTCCTTTTTTCCTCACTTCACCCCATCATCCTTTCCAACATCTCTTACAAAGCTTCCCGGCACATAGTTCCCCATATGCCGGGAAGCACATAAACGATTATTTCACCGTCACTTTACACGTTGCCGTCTTCCTGCCGTCCTTCGTTGTGACTGTGATGGTCGCCATTCCCTTTTTGATGCCCTTAACTACTCCCTTGGATGTCACTGTGGCAATCTTCCTGTTTGAACTTTTCCATGTAACAGATTTGTCGGTTGCATTTGACGGAGCCACTGTTGCTTTAAGCGTCAGTTTATTGCCCTTTTTGATGGTAGCCGTTTTCTTGTTTAGCTTAACACTATTCACAGAAATTGGCTTTACAGTCACCGTACAAGTAGCTTTTTTCCCTCCATCTTTCGTGGTCACAGTGATGGTCGCAGTTCCGACTTTATTTCCTTTGACTATGCCCTTTGACGATACACTGGCTACTGAGGCTTTACTGCTCTTCCAGGAAACAGCTTTGTTTGTTGCGTAAGAAGGGCTTATTGTAGCTGACAAGCTGACGGTTTTTCCGATCTGGATACTCGCTGTCTTTTTATTCAGTGCTACTTTCGATACTTTGAAGCTTTTCTTAGTGACTGTTACGGAGCACTCCGCAATCTCATATCCATCATCCGTTATAACCCGGATCACCGTCGTGCCTTCTTCTACCGCTTCTACAAATCCGTCCTCAGATACGGTCGCTACATCTTCATCGTCACTCTCCCATGTCACGTCCTTGTTGGTTGCATTTGAAGGGATGACTGTCGCATCAAGGATATCCCATTCCCCCTCCATCAAATGCAAACTTGTCTTATTGAGTGAAACCCCCGTTACGTGAATTTCTTCCTCGTTTCCTTCTTCTCCGTTTCCTTCTTCTCCGTTCTCTTCTTCCTCTTCCACCGTCACATTACACTGAGCACGGAAACCGCCATCTTGCGTCATTACGGAAATTACCGCATCACCTGCACCTATTGCTTCCACTCTCCCGTATGGAGACACGGTTGCAATGTCCTCGTTGTTACTCGTCCATGTTACGTTCTTATTTGACGCATCATAAGGAGATACAGTAGCCACAAGCGTCACCTTTTCTCCTCTTTGCAGGCTAAGTGTATTCTTATTCAATTTTACTCCAGTCACGCTTGTATTTGTTTGTACTTCTTCGATTTTTTCCCAAACCGCATACAGCGTCATATCTTCGTCCTTTGTGTAGGTGGAAGCGGGCTTATAGGATGCTGTTTTAGAAGCGCTATCCTCAGACCATCCAAGGAATGTGTAACCATCCCGAACAGGCTTGGTATTGGATAGAGCCAGGCTTTCCTTATAATATTTAATCTGTGCAGCCGGGGCGCCGGATCCTCCGTTCGCATCATACGTCACCGTGTACTCAGCCGGAACAAACATCCATGTCTGGTTTTCCCCACCATGAAAAGGGTATTGTTGCACGTTCCTGCCATTCTCCGCAATAGCCCGCGCCACGTCCAACGCATATCCGCTGCATCTCCCAATGACAGAATATCCTTTTCCGTTCTTCATAATGGCGAACTGCTGTGCAATGCTTTCGTTTGTAGAATGCAAGGAGACGTTCGAACTGTTGACGGATACTCCACCATAAATGTCTACGGATTTCCCTGACGCATGATGTATGATATCATAATACCCATTACTCCGTTTCTTGACATCAAACGAATTGTATTTGCTTGAGACCGTATCTTCCCAAATTTGAAGATTCGCATTCTCAGCAACATTCCCATTATTTCCATCCGCCGCAAGTTCGAAGCTATTGTCAAGACCGCTCAGCAACACGTATCTGCCATTCTCAACTGGCTGAGATGGCTTATAGGGAATAAACAGCCATGATTGAGCGTCCGTATCGTTATTTGTATATTGCTGAACGTTTGTCCCGCTAATGGTTCCTCCCCCAGCAACATCCAGAGACAATCCACTGATTTTTGATTGTATGCGATATCCATTCCCTTTTTCAGAAATTGCCCATCGCTGATTGGACTTTCCATGATTGGATGCTACAATCACATTGGCGCCACTATGCGTACCATAATTGTACACATCTAAAGCCATATTTGTGTCCTTTTGCTTAATGGAATAGAATCCGTCATCGTATTTAAGAGTCCACACATCAAAGGCAGGTATATCACCATTTGTTGCCCCGCATAATGTCACATTCGTAGCATGTGCAGCAGGTTGTTCAGATCCATAAATATCCAGATAATAAAATGTCGTCTTGTCCGTAGTTCCAGCATTGGCAATCATATAATCCCCATCGGGAATTGTACGATCAAAACCGGACTCCATTTCTTTCCCAAAATTTACATACAACGCCGGATAATCAGTGTGATTTTTATGATCTTGATTCCCGGCCGCATCAAATGCGTATATATGCGTCACATACTCCCCGTACTCGTTATTGTGTTCGCTTCTTTTGACAGTAAATGTCGCCTTGTTTCCCGAAATAGTTCCCTCGTGCCATATTAAATCATCCTGCCCGTTTTTGACGGTCCAGGTCGGAAACTCCACTCTTTCCACTCCTACATTGTCTGATACATTGCAAGACACGGTATAGCTATCGGCGGTGATATCTGAAACAACAACGTTGGTAATTTGAGGTTTAGTGACATCTGTTACAAATGTCCCATAGTTTTCTTTAGATGGATCAACCCCGTTTTTGCTATAAAATGAGCCGTATGATATCCCGAAATGAAGATGTACTCCACTAGCATATCCAGTCTTGCCAACTCGCCCAATCGTTTGACCCTGCTCCACTCTGCTTCCTCTATCGATATTAGAGGGTATGCTTCCACCCTGCATATGTGCATATTGATAAAATCTCCCGTCATCGCCCTTAATAACGATACCCGTGCCAAAACCATAACAAGTGTGCATCGACCCATAATGTTGAGAACTACAAGTAAACTTATTCGTAACAGTTCCACCCAGCGCTGCAACTACAGTTGCCCCATTAATCCCCCCATCTGAAATATCTATCGCACACCCATCGTGGAATCCTTGAGATAGGGATGTATGCCCTGGAACCGGCCAAACCAAAGTCGCTGCATATAATTCGTCCGCTTCTTCTGTTTCTTCTTCCTCCTCACCGGCATCAACTTCCGACAAGGCTTCTTCCTCATCCTCCGCAATACTCTCAGATTCAACCAGTACTTGCTCTTCTATCCCTTCGGACTGATCTTCCTCAATTATTTCATCTATTGATTCCGCATCATCCATCCCATCTTCCTCAGTAGATATACTTTCATCCTCGGCGGAAACTTCTGTCGTTTCGTCCGCCATTTCATCTGTCATTTCATCTGTCGTTTCTGTACCTGAAGCCTCGACCTCTTCTCCAGACTCCTTTTCTGAATCCTGAGTGTCACTTTCTTGCTCTGTCCATTCTTCCTCAACTTCCACCACATCGGATTCAACATCTGCCATATCAGATTCTACGTCTGTCGTTTCTACATCCTCAGTTTCCGCCTCAGCATCGGCTTCCGCTGCGAATACATTTCTAGAATTCACTGTCCCAAATACGATTCCCACCACCATAGAAATCGCCATTCCTGTTGCCAAACCTCTTCTTAGCCTTTCCTTCATAGCACACCTCCATTTTAATCCTTACATTTCAGAGTTATCTATTATTGTTTTACTTCACCGTTGCCTTGCACTTCGCTGTTTTCTTTCCGTCTTTTGTTGTGACGGTGATAGTAGCCGTTCCCGTCTTGATTCCTTTGACAACGCCCTTGCTTGTTACCGTGGCGATCTTCTTGTTGCTCGTTTTCCACGTCACTGTTTTAGTCGTGGCATTGGACGGAGTGATCGTCGCCTTTAGCGTGACTGTCTTTCCCGCTTTGATCGATGCGGTCTTCTTGTTCAGCTTGACACTCTTGACTTTCACAACAGGGTTTGTGACCGTGACCTTGCAGGTTGCTTTCTTCTGACCATCTCTAGTGCCCACTGTGATTGTTGTTGTTCCAGCTTTGACTCCAGATACTACACCCTTTTGTGATACCGTGGCGACTTTATTATTACTGCTTTCCCACCAGACTGTTTTGTCTGTAACGTTCGATGGATTAATGCTATATTGTTTTGAAAGATTGATCGTCTTTCCTTTCACTAGATTAGTTTGCTTTAATTTAAGAGAAATAGATTTCACTCGCACAGCTTTAGCGCTTATATACGTTCCATTTCCAATCTTTCCATCCCATAAAACACTCTTTTTTTTACTGTCTACGAAGTACTTATCCTCCGTTTCAATGAAATTTCTTGCATTTATCTCGATTTTACTATTATTAATAATTTTGGAAATACCATACATACGATAAAAGGCAAATTCATTGATAGTTTTTACGCTAGATGGAATAGTCAGGGTCCCCTTCAACCCACTGCAATCACTAAATACATCAAAGTCTATCGCGGTTAAGCTTGACGGAATTGTTAAGTTACCTGTGAATCCTCTGCATCCTTCAAACGCTCTCCTACCTATCGTTCTTACCCCAGGTTGAATAGTCAGCTTCCCGTTAAACCCACTACAGCCAGAAAATGCCTCTTCTCCAATTTTCGTCACACTGGACGGAATAGTCAAATCGCCCGTAAAATAACTACAATCATAAAACGCTTTATCCCCAATCTCTTTCACACCAGATTGTATCGTCAAGTAGTTGTAGATATATTTGAGCTCATCATCACGCTCACTGCTTTCACATTCTTGGAAAGCACTATCCCCAATCATTGTCACACTTGATGGAATAGTTAGTCTACCCGCAAAACTGCAACGCTCAAATGCACTAGTACCAATAGTTGTTACACTAGATGGAATTATCAGGTTGCCTGCTATACTGCAGTTTTCAAATGCA
>JAFUXY010000319.1 GCA_017477005.1 Lachnospiraceae bacterium
GCTCAGCTGGATAGAGCACTTGGCTACGGACCAAGGTGTCGGGGGTTCGAATCCTCTCACGCACGGAAAAAAGCCTTGAAAACAAGCAGTTTTCAAGGCTTTTTCATTGCCTTTTTCGAATAACACAGAAGTTATACAAAAATAGTTTGACAATATGGAGTACGGAGCCAGGGCTTACCACAAAATATTCATAAAACATGGTTCTGAAAGAAAATCCCAGAAATCCTTGTACAGCTGCATCGCCGCATTGACAAAGACAAAGCAGCTTTGCAGCAGAAGAGTCCGCGAGCGGATGTTTGAGTGGGTGTTGAAATGCAGGAGTCGTGTCTTGGAAATCCGAAGATTCATCAAGGGATTTCCATAGATCAAGGCGGATTTTTCCGCTAATCTTATATGCCGCATCGCATCCGCCAGAGAATAGTGTTTCTCGCAGATGGCGGCATTGTTGTACAGAACTGCTAAATTGCGGGAATAGGCAGGGAGGATGTCCTTGGCGGATTTTTGGTTGAGAATGAGTTGGTTGAGCAACGCCAACGCTTCAAGCGAGTGGCTGGATTCGTACAGAACCGTGGCGACTGCGTTCAGGATCCGGTATTCATTTTGGGTGAAATAGGCACTGGAGAAATCAGTATGAGTGCCGATATTTGGGTGCCTGACCTTCATAGAATGCTTGCAGCACTCCAAAAACGAAGAATGGTTTCCGGTGATTCGAAAGAAATACCAACCTTTGGAGAATAAATAAAATTGCTTATCCCAACTGGTTTTTTCCATACTACTCTGGTATTCGTTGAGCAGAAAGGGTACGTCGTCGTAGGTATTTCTATCGAGAGAGTCAACAATCTGGCGTTGGAGCTGCATCAGATGGATTGAAGAGGTATCGAAAAAATCTCCATAAGAAAAGCCAGATACCCCGAGGCGTTCTATCAACAGTGTGAATAGAACGGGCGAAGGTACCTGGCTGCCTGTTTCAATTCGGCTGATCGTGTCTACGGTGCAAATACCGTCTGCAAGATCGCATTGACGCATCCCGAGTTGCTGTCTTTCCCGGCGAAAAAACGCACCGTAATCCCGCATAAATCAAAACTCCGGCTCAATCAATCCATAGGTATTCCCTCTGCGCTTGTAAACCACATTGACTTCTTCAGTCTCTGCATTGCGGAAGACAAAGAAATTGTGTCCCAAAAGCTCCATCTGCACGCAGGCGTCTTCAGGATACATCGGTTTCATACCGAAGCGCTTGGAACGGATGATTGCGACGTCTTCCTCTTCGTCAGACTCGCGGTCGATGAATTCCTGATTGAAATAGCTGCCCCCGTCTCCCGACTGGTGGCGATCGATCAGCTTGTGGCGGTAACGCTTGATCTGGCGCTCAATGACTTCTTCGACCAAGTCGATCGAAACATACATGTCATTCGAGACCTGCTCGGAGCGGATGATATGCCCCTTCACCGGGATCGTCACCTCGATTTTCTGCCTGTCCTTGCTGACGGAAAGTGTCACATTGGCCACAGCTTCGTCTGAAAAATACTTGTCGAGCTTGCCAAGCTTTTCCTCGACGGCGGCTTTGAGGCCGTCTGTCAATTCTACATTTCGTCCGGAAATAGTGATTTTCATAGGTATACCCCTTTCTAGTGTACGACCCATGTAGCCGTTCTTTCTCTAGGGAAATTGACGAAAAATCGCATCTGTTTAGTCAGCTGAATAATTGCGATAAATCTGTATTTTCCTGGAAGAACCGCTATCAGTTCGTTGGGAGTGAAACTCTCATATAGTAAATATTACCATAATACCATCCTTAAAACAAGGAGAAATTGGTCAAAATTTGGTGTAGTTGTGAAATCAGAGAGGATCTTGATAGTTTAGGACATCTTCAGGCACAGAGCAGTGTTGCTTGTAGGATTCAGATATGGCAACTATGCCGTTAATGATGCATTACTAAACCACCCTTACAAAACACTTGAAACCATATGGATAGTTTGGCATAATTGTTTAGTAACTATTTTCCGTTAGATGAAAGGAGACATATGATGGCAAGGAAGCAAAGAGGGCGTTGGGGGGGTGCCAGGCAGTGGCTGGCAATGGTGCTCTCCGTGTTGATGGTTTTGTCGGTGATTCCGGGGGATCTTTCCTACGTGAAAGCGGCGGAAGCCTCCGAAGAAGTGGAGGCCGATACTCTGGCCACGGATAGCGACGAGGCTGTGGCAGAGGAAGAGGTCGAAGAGGAGCCGGAGGAAGCAGAAGTTGCGGAAGAATCAGAGGATGCACAAGAGGATCTGAAAGAAGCCGAGGAAGAGCTGGTGGAAGTCGACACCGATGCATCCGGCGAAGAGGCTGTTTCGGAAGAGACGACCGAAGAAGCGGCGGAGCAGAGCAGCGAGGTAGAGGTCACGGAAGAGGAGGAGAGCGGCGAAGCTGTAGTGCCTGAGACCGAAGAGGGCTCCAAGGACGCAGCAGAAACAGCGGAAGAAGCGACCGAAGAGACAACGACGGAAGCAACAGAAGCGACATCAACAGAGACGACAGAAGCGGCGACCGAAGAGCAGGCCGGGGAAGCGACAGAGGGGACAACAGAAGGGGCTGTTTCTGAAGGCGAGGAAGCGGCGCAGGCGACTGATGCCGTGACGGAGAGCGAAGTCGAAGAAGTGCAGGACGACGCGGTCGCCGAGAATGCGACTACAGAAGAGGAAACAGCGGATACGCTGGACGCAACTGGGACGCTGACTCTCAATGCCAACGGCGGAAAATTCTCGGATGGCAGTTCAACGAAGTCTGTTTCGTATGACTATGACGAGGAATACGATGACTATGATTCCGTCTATTTAGGAGACAATGTTCCTACAAGGGATGGATATACCTTGTTGGGCTGGAGCGAGGATGAGGATTCAAGTGACGATGATTACATTTCTTCAGGATGGTATTATCCGGGAAGCTCAAGCGAGACGCTTTATGCAGTATGGTTCAAGGCCTACACGGTCACGCTGAACGCCAACAGTGGAAAGTTTTCGGATGGTACAACGACGATGAAGCTGACCACGACAAGGTACAACGATGAAGTCTATTTTTATAGCTCTTACGCTCCTACCAGGACCGGTTACACTTTTGTAGGCTGGAACAAAAACAAGAATGCGACGACGGCGCAATACGGGGCGTATGACGATTATACGCCTACGGCGGACATTACCTTTTATGCGGTATGGAAAAAAGCCTATACGGTCACGTTGAACGCCAATGGAGGGGCTTTCTCGGACAAGTCGAAAACGAAGAAAGTATCGAGCGCGGATCTGTACAGTGGTACCTTGTATCTGTCTTCCTACAGGCCGACGAGAAGCGGATATCTTTTGAAAGGATGGTCGACCAAGTCGTCCGGGGACACCCAGTACAGCGAATATGGTAGTGTTGATGTCACAAAGAATATGACATTGTACGCAATCTGGGGGAAAGAGGTCACGATTACCCTGAATGCGAACGGCGGCACCTTCCCGGATTCTATAGGCTCAAGCGGGGAATCTACGAA
>JAFUXY010000320.1 GCA_017477005.1 Lachnospiraceae bacterium
GCCTACGGTTCTGAAGCTGAAGGGCGCGGCGCTCGCTTCCGTGATGGGCGCGACCTTAGCGACAAAGACCTCGACGGCCGAGCGCGTGAAGGCAGGGACCGATCTGAACGCAATCCGCATCGTACCCTATGCGAATCCGTTCCGTACCTATCCGCTGTCGCATGATTACGAGAAATTCAAAAAGCTCGTAGAAGAAAAGAACGTAGCCTGCTAAATTGTCAATACCGGCGATTTCATGGACAAGAAGGTGCAGAAGGAAGACACCCTTGGCATCCTCGAGGCGGTCGTAGAGGATCGCGCATCCTTCAAGCAGTGGGGTCCTTTCGAAGATATCGAGATCATGGAATGGGACGGCTTCGTGCCGGATCTCTCCGACAAGAGCTATCTCGAAGCCTTGGAGAACGCGATGAAGTCGAGGCTGAGCGCCGTAGAGGGCTTCCGCGACGACAATGAGGGCTACGATGCGCTGCCGGAAGAGGCGCTGGACGCGCTCAAAAAGATCGTGGACGAGGTAGAATCCATCTGAACCTGAGGCAATTATTCTTTTCTGATTAGTAGAATCGAGTGAATATGAACGGACGAGAAGCCTTTGTGAAATTGATGAAGGGAAACGAAAAATACAGCGGAACAGGCAGGGTCGAGATCGATGCGTCGGCGTTTCTGCGGCATGATCTGGTGGAAAACGGGCAGCATCCGATCGCGACCGTGATCTGCTGTTCCGATTCACGCGTGGTACCGGAGGCGATTTTCTCCGTCAATATCGGAGAGCTCTTCGTGATCCGCGTGGCAGGAAATGTGATCGGCGCGCAGGAAATGGGCAGTATCGAATATGCGGTGGGGCATCTGCACACGCCGCTGGTATTTGTGCTGGGTCATGACCACTGTGGCGCTGTTGCGGCGACGCTCGAAGGGGGTGCCGCCGGATTCATTGCGGCGATCACCAATGAAATCCAGTCGGCCATCGATGGAGAGACCAACCCCGACGAAGCGTCCAAAAAGAACGTCCGCTACGCCGTGGAAAAGCTCAAAAGCGCTGTGAAGCATTTTCATGGCGAGCAGCAGCGGGTGATTTTATGCGGCGGAGTCTACCATCAAATTTCAGGAAAGGTTGAAGTGGTCGTATAAAAATGTTATACTGTATGCTAAATGTGAACCCATGAGTGGTGGATTTGAAATGAAAACCTGGAATGTTCGATTCAACCTATTGTTTTTGAACCTACATCTTCTTTAAACGGGACACCTATATCTTTGATCCCATGTCAGGCCTCATATATTGAATCGCTTGCGATTCGCAGTGGAAGGCAGAAGATCATTTGCGGTCACCCACCTGGCTTTGGCTAGGAGTCAAAAAGATAGGCCCGGCATCCCGGGTTTTTTCTATTGTGAAACAGATACGGGAGGAAACCATGAAAGACCGTTTACAGGAAATCCGAAAAAAGGCATTTTCGCAGATCGAGTCGGCCGAGGAGCTGGGCTCTTTGAACGATGTACGCGTCGCGATGCTCGGGAAAAAGGGGGAGCTGACTGCCTTATTGAAGGGGCTCAAGGATGTTTCGCCCGAGGAGCGTCCGAAGGTCGGCGCATTGGTCAATGAAGCGCGCAGCCAGATCGAAGCGAAGTTGGCGGAGGCCAGGGAAGCTTTGGAGAGGCAGGAGCTTGAGATGCGGCTGGCGGCGGAGAAAATCGACGTTACGCTTCCCGCAAGACGGCGTACCTTCGGACACCGGAATCCCAATACGATTGCGCTCGAAGAGATCGAGAGGATCTTTATCGGGATGGGCTACCGGGTCGTGGAGGGGCCGGAAATCGAATACGATTATTACAATTTCGAAGCCCTGAACATCCCCGCCAATCATCCGGCCAAGGATGAACAGGACACCTTTTTTATCAACAAGGATATCCTGCTGCGGACCCAGACCTCCTCTGTCCAGGTACA
>JAFUXY010000321.1 GCA_017477005.1 Lachnospiraceae bacterium
CATGGTCTTGAACTTGGAAGAAGACAATGTCGGTGCAGTGCTTTTGGGAAGCAGCAAGAGTATCAGCGAGGGTGATACCGTGAAAACGACTGGTCGTGTGGTAGAGGTGCCAGTGGGTGATGCCATGCTCGGTCGTGTAGTGAATGCACTGGGTCAACCAATCGATGGCAAAGGCCCGATTGACACGAACAAATTCCGTCAGGTGGAAAGAGTGGCAAGCGGGGTTATTTCCAGAAAGTCGGTGGATACTCCGGTACAGACCGGAATCAAGGCGATCGATTCGATGATTCCGATTGGTCGCGGTCAGCGTGAGTTGATCATTGGAGACAAGCAGACAGGAAAAACGGCTATTGCGATTGATACGATCATCAATCAAAAAGGCCAAAATATGAAGTGCATCTATGTCGCCATTGGACAGAAGGCTTCTACAGTGGCTTCATTGGTGAAAACGCTGGAAGAATACGGTGCTATGTCGTATACAACGGTGGTTGCTTCGACGGCGTCGGAGTTGGCCCCTCTACAGTATATCGCACCTTATGCCGGTTGTGCTATCGGCGAGGAATGGATGGAAAAAGGAGAGGACGTACTGGTCATCTATGACGACTTGTCCAAGCACGCTGTGGCTTATCGTACACTTTCCTTGCTGCTTCGTCGTCCGCCAGGGCGTGAGGCCTATCCGGGTGATGTATTCTATCTGCATTCTAGACTGCTTGAGCGTGCAGCTCGCTTGAATGACAGTTTGGGCGGTGGGTCTTTGACGGCTCTGCCCATCATCGAAACACAGGCGGGCGATGTGTCGGCCTATATTCCGACCAATGTTATTTCGATTACAGATGGTCAGATTTATCTGGAAACGGATATGTTCAATGCGGGTCAGCGTCCGGCTATCAATGCGGGTCTTTCGGTATCCCGTGTGGGTGGCTCGGCTCAGATCAAGGCGATGAAGAAAATTGCGGCACCTATCCGTGTGGAATTGGCGCAGTACCGTGAATTGGCCGCTTTTGCTCAGTTCGGTTCTGAATTGGACAAGGATACGGCAGAAAAGTTGGCACAGGGCGAGCGGATTCAGGAAATGCTTAAGCAGCCGCAGTATGAGCCAATGCCGGTTGAGAATCAGATTTTGATCATCTATGCGGCAACGCAGAAACACCTTTTGGATATTCCGACAGAAAAGGTGTTGGACTATGAAAAGGCTTTGATTGAATTGGTAGATACCAAATATCCGGATATTCCGAAGTCTATTCGTGACACGAAGGAACTCTCGCCAGAGATGGAGAAGAAGCTGGTTTCTGCTATCAATGAGGCAAAGAAGGAATTTGTCTGATGAGCGAGGGATATGCTATGACAGATTATCAATATAGCAGCATTATAGAGATGATCGACATTCTATTGGAAGGGTGCAGCAGCATATCGGAAGCAAGAGAAAAATTGGCGAGACTCAAGAAAAATCCGCAGGAAAGGAATGCTTCTGTGGACAAGGATCGCGACAAGGAGGATTGACGCATGGCCTCGATGAGAGACATAAAGCGCCGTCGAAGCAGTATTTCAAGCACGCAGCAGATTACAAAGGCGATGAAGCTCGTTTCCACAGTAAAGCTGCAAAAGGCAAAAGGGCGGGCAGAGGACGTTTCACCTTATTTTGATGCAATGTACAAAACGGTGTGCAGCATGATCGCAGGTGTACAAAAGGATTCGCATCCGTTTTTGGCTGCCAGAGAAGATGGCAAAAAGTTGATTATCACGATCACTTCGAATCGAGGGCTGGCTGGCGGATACAATTCGAATGTGGTGAGAATGATTACCGCAAGCGGGCTTGCCAAAGAGGATGTGGAGATTTTTGCGATCGGGCGCAAAGGTGAGGAGCTGTTGGCTCATCGCGGGTACGATGTGGTGACAGCGGAAAACGATGTGATGGAAGCACCGACCTATGAGGATGCGTCGCGCATTACCAAAGAAATATTGAAGCGCTTTTCAGAAGGACAAATTGGTGAAATTTATTTAGCGTATACTCATTTTAAGAATACAGTGGTTCACGTTCCGACTTTGATGAAGCTGCTGCCGGTAGAGGTAGATGAGGAAGATGTGGAGACGGGGCGTGCGTCCAATCTGCTGATGAATTTTGAGCCGAATGAGGAGGAGGCACTGTCTCTGATTATTCCGAAATATCTTTCAAGTCTGGTTTTTGGCGCTTTGACGGAGGCCGTGGCCTCCGAGAACGGTGCGAGAATGCAGGCGATGGATTCGGCGACAAGCAATGCGGAGGATATGATCTCAGATCTGACGCTGAAGTACAACCGCGCTAGACAGGGATCGATCACGCAAGAACTTACAGAAATCATTGCGGGAGCGGAAGCACTTACATAATAGTTTAGGAACCGTGTACTATAATTATCAAAAGATATAGGGGACTTTAGGATGGCGAATCAAAACGTAGGGAAGGTCACCCAGATCATCGGCGCTGTATTAGACGTACGGTATGCCCAGGGGGAGCTTCCGGAAATTAACGAAGCGATTGAAATTACAAGGAAAAACGGAGAGATACTGGTTGCGGAGGTTGCACAGCATTTGGGAGATGACACGGGTCGCTGTGTGGCTCTTGGACCGACAGACGGTTTGGTGAGGGATATGGACGCTGTGGCGACGGGATCTCCTATCATGGTTCCGGTAGGCGAGAGTACGTTGGGGCGGATTTTCAATGTCCTTGGAGAGCCGATTGATGAACAGCCGGCACCGAAGACCAAGGAACGTATGCCGATTCACCGTCCGGCGCCTGCCTTTGAAGAACAGTCTACCGAATCGGAGATGTTCGAGACAGGAATCAAGGTCGTGGATCTGCTTTGCCCGTATCAGAAGGGTGGAAAAATCGGGCTGTTTGGCGGTGCGGGAGTAGGAAAGACCGTACTGATCCAGGAGCTGATTCACAATATCGCAACAGAGCACGGCGGATATTCCGTGTTCACAGGCGTAGGCGAGCGTACTCGTGAAGGAAACGATCTGTACTACGAAATGAAGGAATCCGGCGTTATTGATAAGACCTGCATGGTCTTCGGGCAGATGAATGAGCCGCCTGGAGCAAGAATGCGTGTGGGTCTGACCGGACTGACAATGGCAGAGTATTTCCGTGATAAGGGCGGAAAGGACGTGCTTTTGTTCATCGACAATATTTTCCGTTTCACGCAGGCTGGTTCTGAGGTGTCGGCTCTGTTGGGTCGTATGCCTTCGGCCGTGGGTTATCAGCCGACCTTGCAGACAGAGATGGGCGCTCTGCAGGAGCGTATCACTTCAACGAAAAATGGATCAATCACATCGGTGCAGGCGGTATACGTGCCTGCCGACGACTTGACCGACCCGGCTCCGGCGACGACATTTGCTCACTTGGATGCGACGACCGTTTTGGATCGTTCGATTGCAGAGTTGGGTATTTATCCGGCTGTGGATCCGCTCGGTTCTACTTCTCGTATCTTGGATCCGCATATTGTGGGTACAGAGCATTTCCAGGTGGCTCGTGGCGTGCAGGAAATTTTGCAGAAATACAAAGAGCTGCAGGATATCATCGCCATTTTGGGTATGGATGAATTGTCTGAAGACGATAAGTTGGTAGTTTCGAGAGCCAGAAAGGTTCAGAGATTTTTGTCTCAGCCGTTCTTCGTGGCGGGACAGTTCACAGGTCTCGAAGGAAAATATGTGCCGATCGCAGAGACAATCCGTGGATTCAAGGAAATCATGGAAGGTCATTTGGACGATGTCGCGGAAGGTTTCTTCCTGAATAAAGGAACGATTGACGAGGTGCGTCAGGCTGCATCGAAGTCTTGAAAATGAGGAAGTATAAATGGCAGATACAGATAACATTTTCGCTGTAAGGATCATTACACCGGAGCGGGTGTTTTATGAGGGCGAAGCATCCATGATCGAGTTCACCACCACAGAGGGTGAGATCGGTGTCTATGCCAAGCATATCCCATTGACAACAGTGATCGCTCCGGGAGTCTTGACGATCACCGAAGCGGGAGACGAAAAGAAGCGGGCCGGGGTATATTCCGGTTTTGCGGAAATTCGTGGAGACAAAGTCACACTTTTGGCCGAAGCTGCAGAGTGGCCTGATGAAATCGATGGGGAGAGAGCAAAGAAGGCAGAGAACCGGGCGAGAACTCGTTTGGAACAACGCCCGCCCAATTTGGATTTGGTTCGTTGTGAAATTGCTTTGAAAAAAGCGTTGGTTAGGCAGCATTTGGCAAGATAATGGAGGCAAGTTCCATGCGATTTGACAGCTTTAGTAGTTCCTCAGAAAGAAGATTGGAGGACAAGCTGAAAAGAGATTTGAAAAACGCTGAGAACGAGCAGGAGCGTTTGCGGCTTGAAATCGACCGACTGGAAGGGGAGAAACAGCAAATTTTGAAACAGTTGAGTGAGATAAAGAGCGAACACAGCGAGGAAGATATGTTGGCAATGGTCTATCAGCAGCGTCGAGGGGGAGGCGGCCGCTGAGTAGTTGTCAAACGGGTATGTTTCCACATTTTGGGGGAGAGAAGCAAACGAAGAGCAAGTGAAGGAGACCGGAGGGCGCAGAGCGTTTTCCGGTCTCTTTAGAAAATGGGAAAGAGGCGACAGATCGTGAAGAAGAAAAAGAATCATTCTAAAAAAAGAGGTATCATAATTGGGGTGTTGTTGTCGTTTCTTTTTGTTGCTGGAAGCGCAGCAAGTGCAGAGACAAGCACGAGTACAACGCAATCTCAGTCGGGGGGGAGCGTAGGATCAGCGACTTCGCTATCGGGAGTTGGTGGAGGCCAAAGTGGAGCGACCACGGGTAATACAAATACCACAATGCAGCCGGATAGCAAAAATAGTACAAGTACAACGTCGACAGGGGCGGATAATAAAAATAGTACAAATTCCACGACCGGTTCAACGACAGAGTCAGGTGAAAAAAGCAGTATAAACACTGGGGCGACCGTATCGGACAGCAAAAACAATACCAGCACAGAAACAACACAATCAGACAATAAAAGCAATACCAGCACAGAAACAACCGTATCGGACAGCAAGAGCAATACCAGCACAGAAACAACAGTATCAGATAGTAAAAACAATACAAGTACGACGACACAATCAGATAGTAAAAGCAATATAAGCACAGAGACGACAAAATCGGACAATAAAAATAGCACGAATACAACGACAGAGTTAGAGCAAAAAAGCGATACAAACGCGACGACAACAAAGTCGAATAGCAAAAACAATACAAGTACAACAAATCAGTCAGATAGCAAAAATAATACAAGTACAACAAATCAGTCAGATAGCAAAAATAATACAAGCACAACAACACAGTCGGATAGCAAGAATGATGTGAGTTCTTCCCTTTCACAGAAAAAAACGGAGACAGGGTCGAACAGCAAGTCTGCTTCTTCAGCGAGTGAGGATGAAGAAGATGATGAAGATATTGAAGAGGATGTAGAATATTGGGACGGTACGAAAGATACCCAAATCGAAGATACCGGTACTATATTGTATGATGGTGAAGCGGACGGAAACAGCGGAAGCGGATCGTCAGATTCGAGCGGAGACAGCGGGAGTGGATCGTCGGATTCGAGTGGAAGCAGTGAGAGCGGAAATTCGGGATCGGATTCTACGACAGAAGAAGACACAAAGCACAGCGTAGAATTGATCCTTCAGAACGTAGAGACAGAAACATATGTACCTACTTCCGTAGAAGACAAATCAGCGATGATCATTCGGCTGATGCCGAATACGGATTATCTGATGTCTTCGGTCAAAGTGACGATGGGAGGCGTGGATCAGAGCAGTGCCGTATCCAAAGATATGAAGACGATCACCTTTTTCGAAGTGACGGGTGATATAAAACTGATGGCGATTGCAGAGGCGAGAATAAGCCTGGCTGACGGAAATATTACATTGAAATCGAACGAATTCACGTATGACGGGACGGCCAAGACATCAAATATTGATTCCGTGAAAGTGAACGGAACGACGCTTGTGGCGGATACCGATTATACCGCTTCGTACAAAAATAATACAAATGCAGGAACGGCGACGATTACGATTAAGGGAATCGGAAATTATAAGGGGCAGGCGACAGCGACTTTTGCGATTACAAAGGCTTCGCAGACGATTACCGCTACTGTAGATTCAACATCAATCAAGCAGGGCGGAAAAACAAGAGTCCAGGTATCGGGAGCGCAGGGATCCGTATCCTACAAATCCGGGAATACGTCGGTGTTGTCCGTGGCAAAAGATGGTACTGTGACTGGAAAAGGAGCAGGATCGACAATTGTGACTGTGACGGCGGCCGAGACTGCGAATTACAAGGCGCAGACCTTGGCGACTGACGCAATCGATGTGACGGGAAGCATTTCGGGTGCGAAGATCTCGTTGTCGAAATCCAGTTATACCTATGATGGGGAGGCGAAAACGCCGACGATTTCAGTGACATTGAACAAAACAACCCTGACGGCAGGAACGGATTATTCGGCATCGTATGCAGACAATATCAACGCAGGGACGGCGACCGTGACGGTGACTGGAAAGGGCGGGTATTTCGGTACTGCCAAAAAAACTTTCACCATTTCGAAAGCATCGGCTGGCTTGTCAGCGACCATTGACGAATCGCTGATTTCCGTGGGAAAAACGACGAAGATCGCAGCAACGGGGGCGCAGGGCAAGGTATCCTATACCTCTGGGGATAAGTCTGTCGTGACAGTGTCCGGAAACGGCACGATCCTGGGAATCGGACCGGGAAGTACCACGATCACGGTTACATCTGCGGAGACAGCGAATTACAAAAAAACATCTGTCAAAGAGACGATTCAGGTGCAGAGCAGTATTTCCGGAGTGACGATATCGTTGAATCCATCGACGTTTGAATACGATGGGATGGAGAAGAAACCAGCCGTGACGGTGGCCTATAATGGAGTGGAATTGGAGCAAGGAACGGATTATACGGTAGAATACTTGAACAATGTGAGCGCGGGAACGGCGACCGCGAGGATCACAGCGATTTCTGGACGTTATTTTACCGGGCAGACGAGCAAGGATTTCACAATCACGAAGGGAATACAGTCGTTCACAGCCTATGCGGAGAAGGACAAGATCCGGGTCGGCAAGACTTCGCAGATCACGGTGTCCGGCGCAGAAGGGGCTTTGTCGTATCAGTCTTCGAAAAGCTCCGTAGCGACCGTATCGAGTAGCGGAAAGATTAAAGGAAAGAAAAAGGGAGAGGCGACGATTACAATTACTGCTGCTGAGACGGATCAAAAACTGGCGGCAGAGGCTCAGTTGACCATCAAGGTCAAGAAAAAGAAGACGACAGATGCGGATGACAGCAGCAGCTCATCGAGCTCTAGCTCGTCGAAATCCTCCAGTTCGTCTTCCAAAAATAATTCCTCGAAATCCACGGATACGACAAACACATCCGGAAAGACCAGTTATGCGAAGGGAAAGGTATCGGCCTTCCTGTACGGAGGAAAATATGTCGTCAAATCCGGGAAAAAGACAGCCACCTACAGCAAAAAAGATTCAACCACGGAAACGGTCGATATTCCGAACGAAGTGACCATTGGCAAACACATTTATCGGGTGACGAAGATAGGGAAAAATGCGTTCCTGAATAACTCGGCGGCTCGCAGCGTTTCCGCGGGACAAAATGTGAAGAAAATCGGGAAGTCCGCGTTTTCGGGCGCGTCTCATCTGAATTCGATTGCGTTGACAGACAAGATTAAGAAAGTAGGAAAGAATGCGTTCAAGGGAATCGGATCCAATGCGACGATTTCCATTAAGACGTTGAGTTATGGTGAATATGAGAGAGTCCGTTCATTGATTCGAAAAGCCGGAGCGCCGAGCGGCGCACTGATCGTGCAGGAGTGGGATTGATAGCGTACTCGAGAGAGAAGGGTTGTTTGATAGCAGCAAATCAGATACGCTGAACCAGCATCAGGGAGTCGGGCAGTCATGGCGAAAAAACAGAAACGACTTGCAGGCTTAGAAAAATATGTTATTAATGTGGTCATCGCCTTGAGCTTGTCTACTGCGGTTATTTTTTGTGTGTTTTTTTCGCTGGTACAATCGGAAAGAGAAAATATCAACAACACGGGACAGAACCGTGCGCTTCGAATTGCGCGAGAGGTTCGGTATTACCTGGCTGAGAGCGAGAACGCCATCAAAATGGAAAAGCAGGCTATGGAAAGCCTGATGAAAGAACAGGCGTCTCACAAAAAAATGGAGGATTACCTGGTTGAACAATCGAAAATTATTACAGAATTGATCGATGAAAATGCGACCGGGATCTATGGCGTTTTTGATGGAGAGTACATCGACGGGGTGGGTTTTGTGCCAGATGCGGACTATGTTCCCGAGGAACGCCCTTGGTATTTGGTGGCTGTTGAGGCCAATGGAAAGGTGGGATTGACGCCGACTTATAAAGATGTGCAGACTGGCAGTATGCTCGTATCCGTATGCCAGCTTCTTTCGGATCAGAAAAGTGTCGTGGCGTTGGATCTGTATTTGGACGGTGTTCAGAAAATGACGGAAGAAATTGTCCGATCGTCCAACAATCAAGTGCAAAACGACAAAAAACGTATTTTTGATTATCTGACGAAAAGAGGACAGAATAATAAAGACATTGCGCTGATTTTGGACGAAAATGGAAGCGTGGTCGCTCATTCCAATGCTTCTCAGGTTGGTCACAATTATCTGGAAGAGGAAGGAACGGTTGGGAACGCTATAGCGACCCAATTGTCCAATGCAAGGGGGCAGACTTTTGACGTAAAAGCAGAGGGGAAATCGTACAAGATTTTTTCGGAGCATATCAATGCACAGTGGTACGCAGTCATGGCGATGGATTTGGACGAGTTCACCAGACCGCTGAATACTATTTTTATTCTGTCGGCCATCGTTTGGATTTTGACACTGACCTTTTTGACCAATATGTTTCTTCGGATCAATCAACGAAGGATGCTGGCGTTGGATCTCAATCAACAGCTTGAATCTGTGGCCGGAATTTTTGCAACGGCGCATTTGATCAATCTGAAAAGAGATACTTTCAAGGAAATACGAAGCACGCTCGATCTTTCCAAATATATTGGAAATGGGGAGGATCATGCAAGGGAAATTCTCAATTATTTAATGGAGAAAATGACGGCGGCCAATTCGTGGGAAAGCATGAGCCAATTCCTGAAGTTTGAAACGCTCGATGAGCGAATGGCAAAGAGCAATACGATTACCATTGAATTTTTGAGTTCGAAAAATCGGTGGTGCCGGGGGCGCTATGTGGCCGTAGATCGCGGGTCGGATGGTTCACTCGAACGGGTGCTTTGGCTCGTGGAGATCATTGACGAAGAAAAGAGGCAGAGGGATCGCCTGCTGTATCTGTCTGAAACGGACAGAATGACGGGGATCAACAACCGCGGAAGCGGTGAAAAAAAGATCAAGGAGCTGCTGGAGGCGGGCATCAATGGGATGTTTTGCCTGATGGACGCCGATCATTTCAAATCGATCAACGATACCTTTGGACATGGAGTCGGAGACAAGGTGATCATCGAAATTGCTAATTGTCTCAAGCTCTGTTTCCGTGAACAGGATGTGGTCATGCGTCTCGGAGGGGACGAGTTTGCGGTTTTTGTGCCTTCGGTGGATTATGAAGAGGCCGGGCAGTATGTGCTGGATCGGTTTTTGCGGCAGATTTCCAAGGTTGAAATTCCAGAAATGAAGGATCGAAAGATCGAAATTTCTATTGGGGCGGCCTTTTATCGAGAGGGAGATACCTTTGGGTTTGAAGAACTGTACAAACGAGCCGACCGATGCACCTATGAAAGCAAAAAAGTGAAGGGGTCGAAAGCGACCTTTAGCACGGAGTAGCATTACGATTAGATTATGAAACTGTAATGGAGGAACCGTATGCTTCGGATTTTGGGAGCGCAAATCAAAGAATATAAAATAGATTCATTGC
>JAFUXY010000322.1 GCA_017477005.1 Lachnospiraceae bacterium
CGGATCCGGATACTTTGCCAGCCGCCCCGCATCAAATCCCTTTAGAACGGCTTCTACCCCCGGCGCCGGAGGATACGGATTTTCATTTGTGTTTAACTTTATAATACCGGGCGAGCGAGGCTGCTCTCCCGGTACATAAGGCGTCGTTTGACGCAAATTCTTTTCCCAACTCATGTGTGGCTATTCCTCATTGACCTTGACCCTGCAAGGCGTTTTCCTGCGCCGCCAACTGCTCCCCAGGGACCAACGCCTCTGCAGCTTCTGCCGCCGACATCGTACTCACAGAGGGTGTCTCCGTAATCTGTGCAGCCGTTTGGGCCTCTGCCGCCTGCGCTTCTGCAATCTGGGTTTCCGTGGCCTGCGCTTCTACCGCTTGGACTTCCGCAGCCGGTGCCTCCGCCGCCTGTACTTCTGCAATCTGTGCTTCCGTCGTCGGCACTTCTACGGTCTGCGCTGCTGTGGTTTGCGCTTCTGTCGTTTGCACCGCTGTAGCTTGTGGCTCTGTGGTTTGTGCCGCTGTCGTCTGAACTCCTGTCGTCTGCGTCTCCGCAGTCGGTACGGCTGTTGGTGTCTGTGTTCCTGCAGGCTGTGTCGCCGTCGCCCCCGAAGCGGCCTCGCTCTGAGTGTCTGTGGAATCCGATTCGGAAGAGCCGGATTCTGTCGCGTCGGTCTCTGTGCTTTCCGAGCTGGCCGTATCCTGCGACTGGGTATCGGTTTCCTCGCTCTGCGCCGTATGTCTCGCAGCACCCAGCATCGTCATTGCTTGTTCCTCGGAAATTAAATCACTATTTGAATAAACCAGTACCGGGAAGCCCTTTTCGACCTGCCCGAAAATCCCGGCCGCAGTGGAAAGCGGCAGATTCACACAGCCGTGGCTCCCGTTCGTCATATAGATGCTGCCGCCGAAGCCGCGGCGCCACTGTGCGTCATGAAGCCCTTCATTTCCGTTGAACGGCATCCAGTAATCCACCGGCACATCGTAGCCCTGTCCCCGCAGCACCGCATGGTACTCCTTGTAGGTCATTTGGTACGCGCCCCGATGCGTGATATTGCCCTTGGACACGTCGCCGGACACGCAGGGACCGTCGCAGATCAACTGTCCGTTCGTGTACATATAGACATGCTGCGCGGACAGATTCACCTCGACATAGCTATTGCCATAATCCGGCCCGTCATGCGTATGCGCCGTATATTGATAAGTGAAGTCCCGCTGAATGGGATTCCCCTCCACCAGCTCCTTTTGCAGATTGGCCAGCTCGGCCTCCTTGTCGATCCTCCACCCATAGGAGCCGCCGGGTACAGACGCATAGGCACCCGAAGAGGTCTTCAGTACCTTGGGCAATCCAAAGGTATCATATTTGGCCGCCATTTGATCCAAAAACGCCATCATCGCGTCGTTGTCGTAGGTCAGTGTTTTGCTGTCGGGAGAAACCAGCCAACTGGCAATCGTCTCCTTCGGCACTTCCTCGGTCGTCTCTCCTACGGTGTAGGTCAGCTTGGTCGAAGCAATCCGATTCATCTCGGAGAGAAGCTGCTGCATCTCTTCGGAGTCCGCCTTGATATTCGGCTGATTGTAGAAGCCCTCTTCCTCGAGGCTCACGCTTTCCTTGAGATGTGTCAATGCGTCGCCGACCTTTTTGGTGAATTGTTTTTTGTTGATCTCCGTCCCATAGACCTCCGGCACCGCAACGAACTTGCTGCCGTTGAATTCGGGGTAGGCGTCCTCTGTCTTGACGACATTCTTCGCATTGACACAATCCAACCTTGAAACCGCATCCTTGAGCTTCGATTTGCTGTAGGTCACAATGCCCTTGCTCTCAAACTCCATCGGCGCGGCCAGGGCGTTGATCCAGCCCCATCCGTTCTGCGACTTCATAAAGCCCTCTACCTGGCCGTCCCTTGCGTCTACGACAAGCCCCACGTCCTGCGGTAGAATCTGCTCCACCTTTCCGCCCGCTTCTTCCAAAGTCAAACAGTAATTCGAGGCAATGTTTGAAATCTCCGTTTCTACGGCGTCCACATTGGCCCCGGACGCATCTATCCCATTCACCAAGGTCCCTGGATAGAAATGCGATTGAAAATACACGCCTCCGGCCGTATATGCAGCAAGTGCAGCGGCCGCCATGCCGCCTAAAGCGACTCCCAATGTCTTGAATATCAAAGCTTTCCCCGTCCTTTCTGTGTCTCCAAACACCCTTTTTTTGAATCAATATGAAATCTTTGCAAAAATGTAACAACTGATGAACTTTTTGTTACTATTGATATACTATAATTCATTTACTATACACCAATTTTTCGATTTCCGCAAGCCATACTTTTGCCTGTGCGTCAGAAGGCATTCGCCAATCCCCTCGCGGGGACAGTGCCACCGTTCCCACCTTTGGCCCGTCCGGCAGGCATGAACGCTTGAACTGCTGGGCGAAAAAACGCCGGTAGAAGGTTCTCATCCACTGCAGGATCGTCTCCCCATCATACGCGCCTGCAAACGCCTGTTTGGTAAGTCTGAAAATCTTCGCCGGATGAAAGCCAAAACGTACCATATAATATAAGAAGAAATCGTGAAGCTCATAGGGTCCCACGAGATTTTCGGTTTTTTGAGCAATCTGCCCGTCCTCCGGAGGCAAAAGCTCCGGTGAAACCGGCGTATCCAGTACGTCCAACAGCACCTCGGCCAGTTTGGAGCCTTTCTCACAGACGCTCGTGGCGTAATACCGCACCAGATGCCGCACCAGCGTTTTCGGCACCCCGGCGTTGACGCCGTACATCGACATATGATCCCCGTTGTACGTCGCCCAGCCCAGCGCCAACTCGGATAAGTCTCCGGTGCCCACCACAAGGCCGTTTTTCTCGTTGGCGACATCCATCAAAATCTGTGTCCGCTCCCTGGCCTGCGCATTTTCATAGACGACATCCCGCTTCGACTCATCGTGCCCGATATCCGCGAAATGCTGCCGCACCGCATCGGCGATTGGAATTTCCATCAGCGTCGCTCCCAGGCTTTTGACCAGTTCGCAGGCATTGTCGTAGGTGCGATCCGTCGTGCCAAAACCCGGCATCGTAATCCCCAGCACTCCCTGTTTGTCCAGCCCGAGCTTGTCGAAAGCCATCGTCGCGACGATGAGCGCCAGCGTGGAATCCAGCCCGCCGGAGATCCCCACCACCGCCGTCTTCTGTCCGGCGTGCCTGAGCCGTTTGACCAGTCCGGCCGTCTGAATGTTCAATATCTCGTCGCAGCGTTCTTCGCGGGTTCTCTCATCCTGCGGCACGAAGGGATGCGGATCCACCCATCGCAGCAAACCTTCCCCCGTCTGCAGTGGCTCTCCCGTATCAAATTCAATGGTAATATACTGTTTTTGCACAAATTCGCTCTGCCCCTCGGTGAACGAAGAGGTCGCCCGGCGTCTCGCCAAAGCCGCGCCGACATCCGCGTCGGCGATCAGCAGGCCGTCGGCTTCGTAGGGCTTGTTTGGTTCTATGTTCCATGTATCGGCAGATGCCTCGCTATTCAATAGCTCAAACCGGTTAGATTCCGCCAAAATTCGTCCATTTTCGCAGATCAGTCGATGCCCCGAATACACCGTGTCCTGCGTGGACTCTCCCGAGCCGCAGGAGGCGTACACATAAATCGTGTACAATCTGGCGGATTGGTTCATGACCAAAGATCGGCGATAATCGCTCTTCCCGACCAATTCATTGCTGGCCGACAGATTGACTATGACGTTGGCCCCGGACAAAGCCAACTGTGTGCTTGGCGGAGAGGGCACCCATAGATCCTCGCAGATCTCGCAGCCGATTCGAAGCTCCGGATGGCGTTGGCTCGAAAAGATCAGATTGCCGCCAAGGAGTACCGATTGCCCGTTCACCCACACTTCCTCACAGCCGACCAATCCTGGATGAAAATACCGTTTTTCATAGAATTCATGGTAATTCGGGATGTTTCGTTTGGGCACCAGCCCCAGAATCTTCCCGTCGCAAATAGCCGCGGCCACATTGTAGAGCACGTCCTTTGCCGCAATCGGCAGTCCGACAAAGATCAGGATGCCCAACCCCTCGCTCGCCCGGCGGATCTCCTCAAGCCCCTCTTCGGCCGCCGCCAACAGCGGCTCCTGCACGAACAGCTCTCCGCAGGAATAGCCGGTAA
>JAFUXY010000323.1 GCA_017477005.1 Lachnospiraceae bacterium
ATCAGATCCGTCATACAGAGGACATCCGGCTCTTTCAATATGAAGACATTGTGTCCTTCCAGCCCCTTGATATAATGTATCTGCACAAAAATACAGGTCTTTTCATAGTCGTCTAAGGCCTCGCTGCGGTTGATCACGCTCACCCGCGGAGTCGTAATATCGACTCGTTTATTGACCATCATAGACAGCGTGGTCGCCGCATTTCCCATACTGATATTGGCTATCTCTCCTAAAATGTCCCTCTGCTCGTGCGTCAATTCCTGACCCATATTTCCCCCTTCGACGAAACTATCCCCAATTTTGTCATATCATCTTATTATAGCATAGGTTTCATAATAATTTCAAGAGGTATTTTCCTCTCAGATTGCCGCAAACAGCAACCACTGACATTATTTGTGAACCACCAGCCTCCGAAACCGGTTGATCGCCCCCAAAACCTCTTCTTTCCGGGGACACGCCAGCCCCAGCCGGACGGTTCCGCCGTCAAACAGCAGGGTCAGCCCCTTCTGCGACAACTCCTGGTACAAAAGCTCCACGGACTGCTGCACCGTCCTGCGTCCATTTGCGATATGAAGCTCGATGTATTTGAGCGCGGCCGCGATCGCCGCCGTCTGCTCCCGGTCGACCACCTGCGACAATCCGCGCAGGTCCACATTCTCCTTGTCGATCGAAAAGGTGTCCACTGACAAAACCTTTGTCTTGATACGGGCTCCCGGACGCTTCCACGCCGCAATCGGCTCTATAAACCGACCTATATCCGGCTCGTGGAACGCAGGAACCTCTTCCGCCACTTCGCCAGCCGCCTGCCCATACATCTCTTTTCCGGCGCTTTGATAAACTTCTTTCGCAAGCCCGGTCACATCCTTCGGCAGATACTCGTCCATTTGGATCACCGCGTCCGCCACCTCGAAAAAGCTGCCCGAGCTGCCCGCCACCAAGACCGTCGAAATTCCTCTCTCGTTGTAGAGCTGCCGCATCCTCGACAAAAACGGCGTAATCGGCTCCTTGTCGCTCGAGACGACCCGACGCATCAATTCATCCCGCACCATAAAGTTTGTCGCGCAGGTATCCTCATCCACCAGCAGCAGCGAAGTCCCGGCTTCCATAGCCTCCACAACAGCCGCCGCCTGCGAGGTACTTCCGCTGGCGTCTTCGGTCGAAAACGTACGCGTATCCGTGCCGTTCGGCAGGTCGTTGATGAACAG
The DNA here is from genome assembly GCA_017477005.1 of Lachnospiraceae bacterium. Lineage (GTDB taxonomy): Bacteria > Bacillota > Clostridia > Lachnospirales > Lachnospiraceae > RGIG4930. The sequence continues at coordinate 1,206 of JAFUXY010000323.1, forward strand.
AGATACATCGGTCTGACGCACGCTGCGCCCATCCTCCGCCCGGATCTTCATCGCATCGGAGCGGGTCACGACAAATTCCCGCCCGTCTCCTGCAATGTGGTTGTAAACCCCCCGCTCCAAAGCGGACCACAGCGTGGACTTGCCGTGGTAGCCGCCGCCCACGATCAAAAACACACCTTCCCGGATCCCCATTCCCTGAATGGTTCCATGGTGCGGCAGGTCGATCCTCTCCGCCAGGCTCTCCGGCGACTTGAAAGGCACCGCCCCCCGCATCGGACGCTGCGACACACCGCTCTCCCTCGCCAAAATACTTCCATCAGCAACGAAGGCGACCAAGGATCGCTTTTCGAGCTCCCTTCGCAAAAACGCAATATCGTCCGCCAAAAAGATGGTCTCTTCCAGCCGTTTCGCGTCCACATTCCGGTAATACAGGCATTGCGAAACCACCTTTGGGAGTGTAGAATAGAAGATACTCACCAACGGCGGAATGTACACCGTCCGTCCATGCGCCGGAAATCCTACTTCAAACCTCGCCGTGATTTTGCCGCTTGCCGGATCCACCGCCAAGGCCGTCCGCTCCAGCACCTCCTGCCCCGGTCTTGAGGTGGCCAAAAGCCCGCTCTTTCCCGAA
>JAFUXY010000324.1 GCA_017477005.1 Lachnospiraceae bacterium
AGGAGCCGATGAATGTTCCGGAGGGAAGTACCGGCGCAAGTATTTCCGTCAACTTGGAGGAGATTGAACAAGGTGTTCTGGAGGCAGCAGAGGAAGTAGTTTCTCTGCACGGGATATCTGCAGAAATAGAAGCGAAAGAATAACTCATTACGACCGGGGAGGTTGCATGAAGGTCGGAATCTATTATGGGGGGCGTGGCGTGATCGAAGACCCTACGCTGTATGTCCTCGAAATTATCGAGCAGGTGTTGGATGAGCTGAATGTTTCAGTAAATCGCTACAATCTATACGAACACAGGGCAGGACTGTCCCGCCTGACTCAGACGATACGGGATCGGGATGGGGTGATCTTTGCGACGACGGTGGAATGGCTTGGGATCGGCGGCTATATGACGCAGTTTTTGGACGAGCTTTGGCTGTACGGAGACCGGGAAAAGATGGCCTCAATGTATATGCAGCCTGTCGTCCTTTCAACGACCTATGGAGAGCGGGAGGGGATGCTGAATCTCGAGCATGCCTGGGAATCCTTGGGCGGCATACCGACAAACGGGCTGTGTGGATATGTGGGGGATATCGACTCCTTTCGGGAGAATGCCAAGTACCGGGAATACATTGAAAAGAAAGCGGAGGAGCTTTACAAGACGATTGGGAAGCGGATGACGGGGCTTCCTACCAGTTCTCAGGCGGTGACCCAGACGGTGCAGAGGGCGAGGCAGATGCATTTGACGCCGCAGGAATCCGACCAGCTATCGGAATGGGTGGCGGATGAGAGCAAGGTGGCGAAGCAGAAAGAGGACGTGCAGGAGCTTTCCGAAATTTACAAAAGGTTGATCGGAGGAGTGGATCGCGCGTCCGGGCCTAGCGAGGAATTTGTGGAGGATTTCAAGCGGGCGTTCACAGGCACTCCGGAGGTTTCAAGGACATTTTTGTTTCATATCGCCGGAAAGGAGCAGCCGCTTCTGATTTCGGTGAATGGACGGCAGATGTCCGGTCGGTATCAGTCAGTGGGAGCGGGAGACCTCGAGTGCAGCCTCTCTTCGAGTATCTTGGAGACAATCACGGAGGGACGAATGACGTTTCAACGGGCGTTTTCAGTCGGAGATATGTCGGCGAAGGGCGATTTTGGGACTCTGCGTTTGCTGGATGAGTTGTTTGTATTTTCAGTGTGAAAGAAATGGAAAAAGAAAATTGGCTGGATAAAAAGAGCAGAAAACGGCTGCTATTTGTGTTTGCGGCGGTGGCCGGAAGTGGCGTGATCGTGATGCTGTTGTGGCATTTTCGGATGGTTCTAGACGGGGTCTTTTCTGTTTTTGGCTGGGTTTGGAACGTGATGGCCGGGTTTGTGGCCGGGCTGGTCATAGCCTATCTGTTTGTGCCTCTTTTGGATTGGCAGCAAAAGATGCTGATGAAAATTCCTATCCTGAAAAACAAGGAGCAGACAGCCAGAGGGGTGGGGATTGCGGGGACGTATCTCCTGATTTTTTTAGTCATTTTTGGCGTTTTGACACTGATTGTCGTCGCTGTGACAAAACAGGTTCAGACGATTGATTTTGAAAATCTGCCTCGACTGATTCAGGATCTTGAGAAGCAGGTGGTGGGGCTGATCAATGAACTCATAGCTACCTTGGAAAAATACGGGATCATGACAAACGAGATGAAGGAATGGCTTTCTTCGACCCGTTCGAATTTGACGGGTTCACTGTCGTCTGTCGGAGATGGTGTATTTTCATTTGCCAATGACTTAAAGAATTTCTTCTCGAACGCTTTGTTTGCAGTGATCTTTTCTATTTATTTTTTGTATGACACACAGGGATTGCTGTCGTACTGGAGCAAGGCGTTCGAAGCCTTGCTGGGAAAGCGTGTGCATGGGGCGATTGCAGTATTGTTGTCCGATGCGGACAGTTGTTTTTCGGGGTATATTCGAGGGCAGCTGGCGGATGCGGGCTTCATGGCGGTGTCTGTCAGCATCCTGCTGTCTATAGTAGGGGTTCCCTATGCGGTTGTGATAGGCATTTTTTCTGGAATCGGCAATTTGATCCCCTATGTGGGACCGATTGTAGCCTATGGACTGACTATTGGCGTATGCGCGGCCAGCGGAAGTTGGAAGATTATGCTCATGGCGTTGGTTTTGCTGGTGATCCTGCAAACTGTGGACGGCAATGTGGTCAACCCGCGGCTTCTGTCACAGAGTATCGATGTGCATCCTGTCCTGGTCATTGTAGGACTGCTGTTTGGTTCTGCGTTGGGCGGGTTGGCCGGGATGCTTTTGGCGGTACCGGTCGCCGCGTTTTTGAAGATTCAGTTTGAAAAACTTGTGGCGCTGAGGACGGTTCCCAAGGAGTAGGTCGAGAGGAAAGCGTCTGAATGATTAGGACGAAAGGAGGAATCTATGAATAAGGTGGTGGCGATCAGTCGCCAATACGGAAGCGCAGGCCGGTTGATCGGTATGAAGCTCGCTGAAAAGCTGGGTATTAGCTGCTATGACAGTTCTTTGTTGGATCGAATCGCGGAAAAAACGGGGTTTGATCGGAAGTTCATCAAAGAAAGCGGCGAATATACCGCATCTGGGAGCTGGCTTTTGTCGGCGTTGGCGGGCAGGGATTACAACGGACATTCCATACAGGATGAGATATGGAATGTGCAGCGGGAGGTCATCATTGAGCTGGCCGCCAAGGAATCCTGTGTAGTCGTTGGCAGAAATGCCGATTACATTTTGAATGGAAAAGCAAAAATATTGAGTGTTTTCATTCATGCTTCCGAGGAAGCCAGGATACAGCGCGTGGTCAACGAATACAAAGAAGTGACCTACAATGAGGATCCCCGGCGGCGTCTTCGCCAGATGGACAAACGGCGGCGGGCGTATTGTCAGCTGTATACGGATGTACATTGGGGCGAGGCAAGGTTTTATGATGTGTGCCTGGACTCAAGCAAATTTGGTATAGAGGCCTGCGTGGATATTCTGACAGGTTGTTACAATAGGTTGTGATTCTTTAGAGAAAGGAAGGATTATGAGCAGCAAAGAAAACAAAAAGATGGCGCAGCAGCGCAGAGCAATGGAGCGGGAGAAGGCCGCTCAAAAAGCGAAAACGCAGAAGATTTTGATGGGAGCCGCGATCGTGATCGCTCTCGCCCTCGTGATCATTGTTCCGGGGATGTATGGTGGAGAGGTCAGCACGGAGGAAGAAGAGACCGAAGAAACGGCGGATGTGGCAGAAGAGTCCGAAGATACTGTCGAAGAGGAAGACGCATCGGCCGAGGAAGAGACTGCGGATGCGGGAGATGAGAGCGGCGAACGTACGTTGGATACCACCGAAGGACGGGAAGTAAAGGACGGCGATACGGTGAATATCGATTATACAGGCTACAAGGATGGAGAGGCTTTTGCCGGAGGCAGCACGAACGGAGCCGGTGCGGATCTGGAGATTGGATCGCACAGCTATATTGACGGCTTTGAGTCCGGATTGATCGGGAAAAAGGTCGGGGAAACCGTTGATTTGAACCTGACGTTTCCGGAGGATTATGGTGCGGAAGAGCTGGCTGGAGCCGATGTGGTTTTCAACGTGACCATCAACGGAATCTATGATGATTGATGACTATTCAGTCACGATGATTGAGAGAATCCCGCAAGTTCCTTGAGAAGATTTGTGATGATTCCAATGCTGTCGGCCATGGGGCTTTGCTCCATGGCTTTTTTGTACTCGTCCCGCCGTTCATAGACATCAAAAATGGCGGATGGCAGAGAGTCACTGGAGACATCTTCTTCCTCGATACACACCGAAAAGCCTTGTTTGGCGAAGGAATTGGCGTTCAAGATCTGGTCGCCGCGACTGGCGTTTTTGGAGAGCGGGATCAGGATGTTGGGCTTTCGCAGAACCAAAAGTTCGGAGATTGCATTGGCGCCGGCTCTTGAAACGACAAGGTCGGCCGCGGCAAACAGGTCACTCAGCTCGTCTGAAATATACTCAAATTGGCGATAACCAGCTTTGTTTTCGAGAGCAGGGTCGAGGTTTCCGTTTCCGCAAAGATGGATGATTTGGAAGGAGGACAGTAGTGTGTCTAAAGCCTCCCTCACGGCGTTGTTGATGAACACAGAGCCCAGGCTTCCTCCCATGATCAGGACAATGGGCTTTTCTTCTGAAAAGTCAAGGAAAGACAGGGCGGCAGACTTGCTGCCACTCAAAAGCTCTTGCCGGATCGGAGTGCCGGA
>JAFUXY010000325.1 GCA_017477005.1 Lachnospiraceae bacterium
ATGACGGGTTTTTTGGATGGAATCAATGATAGTCTGGTCGAAAAAAATCCGTTGGAGACGATGGATGAAAATACGGTGGTTTCGCTGGAGTTTGATAAGGAGCGGCTGTTTCGCAATATGGTGGACGCAGACGCGGAATGGTTGTACGGTCTGCCTCAATGGGAGAAAATCTTCGGAGCCGAGAAGAAAAAGGAGATCTTCCTGGATCAGAGAAAGTCGCATACGATCCGTGTAGGAAAGAAGATCGGGAGGAACGATCCCTGTCCTTGCGGCAGCGGCAGGAAGTACAAGCACTGCCATGGCAAGAAGGGCGCAGAGCCTTTGCCGCCGATGGAGTGAGAACCATTTTAGAGAGTTTGGAGGGATACCATGGATAAGGAAGAATACAAGAAGTTTTATTCGGAGGTGTACCGGCATTCGCTGTCCCATATTTTGGCGAAGGCTGTGATCGAGTTATTTGGAAAAGACAAGGTACAGTACGCCATCGGGCCGCAGATTTCGGACGGGTTTTATTATGATTTTTTGCTGCCGCGAAACCTGACCAATGAGGATCTGGGGACGATTGAGGACAAGATGCGGGAGATCTTGAAGCGGCAGGAGGACTGGACCGTCGAAGAGCTGCCGAAGGACGAGGCCTTGTCTCTATTTGCCGACCAGCGTTTCAAGACGGAGATTATTCAGGATCTGCCCGATGACGCCAAGATTACCATCTACCGTACGGGCGAGGATTTCGTGGATCTATGTCGCGGGCCGCATATTTCCAATTCAAGAGAGCTTTTGGGCAGCGCTTTCCAGATCAAGTCGGTGTCCGGCGCCTATTGGAGAGGGGACGAGAAGAGGGATCAGCTTCAACGGATCTATGTGTACGCCTTTGAAAACAAAAAGGATTTGAAGGCGCATCTGCAGTTTATCAAGGAGGCGATGGAGCGGGATCACAAGCGTTTGGGTCCGGCTATGGGGCTTTTCATGTTCGACGAGAGCGCACCGGGTATGCCGTACTGGCTGCCAAGGGGCTGGAAGCTGTATAATGCGATGCTCGAATTCTGGAGAAGGATTCACGAGGAGCATGGCTATCAGGAAATCTCCGGTCCGATCATCAACAATCGCCATTTGTGGAAGACCTCGGGACATTGGGATCATTATGTGGACAATATGTTCATCATCCCTGGCACCGGTGAGGATGGCAATATGGAGATCGAGGCGGCGGACACCTATGCGGCCAAGCCAATGAATTGTCCGAATGCGATCAACGTTTTTCGGCATGCGCTGCGTTCATATCGCGAACTGCCGTTTCGGATTTCGCAGGTGGATGTGATTCATCGAAAGGAAAAATCCGGGGAGCTGAACGGCCTGTTTCGGGTGCAGGCGTTTCGACAGGACGATGCGCATACGTTTTTGATGGAAGACCAGATTGCCGACGAGATCGCGGATATTATGGATATTGCGGATCAGATCTACGGCACCTTTGGGCTGACCTATGAGGTGGAGCTTTCGACTCGTCCGGATGATTTCATGGGAGATATCGAGGTGTGGAATCAGGCCGAGGCTTCGTTGAAGGAAATTCTAAACGACCGCTTTGGGGAAGGAAACTACGAGATCAATGAGGGGGACGGCGCTTTCTACGGTCCCAAGATCGACATCAAGATGCGGGACGCTTTGGGCCGGGAATGGCAGACCGGGACGATTCAGCTTGACTTCCAGCTGCCGCTGAATTTTGATCTGAAATACGTGGCGGACGACAGCTCACACAAGCGGCCTGTCATGATCCATCGCGCGATTTTTGGCTCGCTGGAGCGTTTTATTGGGATCATGACCGAGAACTTCAAGGGGCTGTTTCCGTTCTGGCTCAGCCCGTATCAGGTCGGGATCGTGCCGATTTTGCCGGAACACAATGAGTACGCGAAGGAAGTGCAGCGGACGCTGGAGGACGCAGGGATTCGGGTCGAGACGGATCTGGCCTATCGCAATATGAAGGAAAAGATCAAGGGCTTCCACGCTATGAAGGATCCCTATATCGTGATCGTTGGAGACAAGGAGATTGCGGATCGCACGGTTTCAGTGACGATTCGGGGGAATAAAAAGATGAACGGCGTGCCTTTGGAACGCTTTGTCGAGATTTGCCGGTTGATGAACCGGGAGCATAGCCTGGAGCTGATTACAGAGGCGTAAGATTATTTGGAATTTCTCTACGCACAGAACAAATTTTTTGATGGAAAACATACCATTATCGAGTATCCTAGATGATTGTCTTGATTGACGAGGAAAGGAATACTATATGGCCGATCAGGAGTTAATCCAATTTCATGCTGACAAAAAATTGAAACAGCGTGTGATGAAAATATGTGAGGACATAGGAACCGATTTACCAACCGTTTTTCGAATGTGTATGATGCAGATGGAAATAATTAATGGAATTCCCTTTCCTGTGGAAAAAAGTGTTTCCAGAAGTCAGGCTAAACAAGCGATTCAAAGGATGCGGGAACAAGCTGCTGAAAGGTCAGAAATCAGTCTTGATGAGATCAATTCGGAAATCAGTGCATCTCGAAGGGAGAGAAAGCTGAAGAAGGAAAGAAGACCATGAAATGTTATGCAGTCATAGATACAAATGTTATTGTATCAGGCTTGTTGACAAATAATCGGATGGCACCTACTGCTGTTATTCTTGATGCAATGATGGATGGAAAAATAATTCCTCTATTCCATGAAGATATTCTTGCTGAATATGAGGATGTTCTTCAGAGGAAAAAATTCCCTTTTGATCAAAAAGATATTGAGATTGTCATTCATGCTGTGAAAGAATTTGGATTAGAAGTTTTTCCAGAAAAGACAGGAGAGATTTTTATTGATGTGGATGACCTTATTTTTTACGAAGTAGCAATGGAAAAGAGGTCTGACGACGCCTATTTGGTCACAGGAAACCGCAAGCATTATCCAATAAAGGATTTCATCGTAACACCTGCAGAAATGGTTGAGATTTTAAGGCAGTACGGAAACACTGATTAAAGTGGGTTTGCCCTGTGTACATGGTTTTCAACAAAACCCGATCAAATCAGCGTTTCCCTAAAAATCTGAATGAGGCACCGTTTGGCGCCTTGCCGTCTTTAACGGCATATCTTTTCTAATAATTCAAAAAATCCGGGGAAGGAGATCGAAACGCAGGCAGCGTCGTCGAAGGTCGTCTCGCCATCGGCAAAGAACCCGGCGATAGCGAAGGCCATGGCAATCCTATGATCATGCGCCGTGTGGACGCAGATCCCGTGCAGAGGCTTTCCGCCTTCGATGATGAAGCCGTCGTCGGTCGCTGTAATATCGCAGCCCATACGCTGTAGGTTGTCGGTGATCAGCGCAATCCGGTCGGATTCCTTCACCCGCAGCTCGGCGGCATCCCGTACCACCGTGCGGCCCTTTGCAAAG
>JAFUXY010000326.1 GCA_017477005.1 Lachnospiraceae bacterium
AGACCGTGCTGCAGCGCAATCTGTTCGCGATTTTCCATACGGCGCTGTCCGACAAGGGCTATCTCTTCCTCGGGCATTCCGAATCTGTGATGGATTATGACGACGTGTTCCGGGTATTTTGCGCCAATGAAAAGATCTTCATCCACAATATTTCCGGCAAGGTGCCAGCCCACGAGCACCTCTCCTACTCTCTCCAAAATGTAGAGAGCACGCTTGAGCCGATTCTGGATCTGGATTCAATGAACGAGGTAGACATCAAATACAAGTCCACCGAACTCGATACCTCTGTGTTTGAGGCGCTGATGCCCGCAAGCGTCCTTGTCAACGAGAAGAACGAGCTAGTCCGCAGCTACGGAGACTGCTCCAAATTTCTCTCGGTACCGGTCGGGGAGGCGACACTGGATATCTTCTCTATGATCCGCGACGACCTGAAGATTGCGCTCTCCACGGTACTCCGGGACTGCCGCAAGACAAAGGAACGGATTGGTTATGAGCATGTGCCCGCCCAGATTGAAAACGAACCGGAGTATATTTCCATCGTGGCCCAGCCGATCCGGGACAACCGGGGCCAGAAGACCGATTTCGACGCGATTACCTTTATTCGAGGTACGCATCCTCTGCCCGGGGATATGCAAAGTTACCAGATCGACAGCGCCGCGTCCCAGCGAATCTCCGACCTCGAGCACGAGCTAAAGATGACAAAGCATACACTTCGTCAGACCGTGACGGAGCTTGAGTCGGTCAATGCCGAGCTGCAGGCGGCCAACGAGGAACTTTTGACCGCCAACGAGGAACTGCAGTCTTCAAACGAGGAATTGCAATCGGTCAACGAAGAGCTTTACACGGTCAATTCCGAATACCAGTCAAAGGTCACGGAGCTGGCCGCCGCCAACGACGATATGGCCAATTTCCTCTCCACCACTCTTGTGGGTATCCTGATGGTGGATCGGGATTTGAACATTCGCAAATTCTCGGAATATATCGCCGAGGAGTTCAATGTGGTCGAGCAGGATGTGGGTCGGCCGCTGCGTTTCATTTCCTACAATTTCGTGGCCGTCGATCTGATCAAGCTGTGCCACAAGGTTTTGAGCACGATGGAGCCGATCGAAGAACACGCCGCCTCCGTCGCCGGAAAGACCTATATGATCCGTATCGCTCCCTACCGTCCGCTTGACGACAACCAGACTGCCACGTACCATTTGCCTGCGGAAGACAAGAAAAAGCTGCAGGGACTGGTTATTACCTTTGTTGATACAAGTAAAAACTTAGACGACCAGGAGCAGATCGAGGACATCGCCGCGGCGCTGCGGGAGGCGGTGCGTACGGGGCAGGAAAAAGAGCGGTTTTTGTCGCAGATGTCGCACGATATGCGCACCCCTATGACGGCCATTTCCGGACTGACACATCTGACGCTCGAAAAGCCGGATCTGCCAGTTGATGTACGAGACAACTTAGAAAAGGTGCAGACCTCGAGTAATTATATGCTCAGTCTGATCGAGGAAATTTTGGAAACCAGCCGCATCAACGCCGGAAAGGTCGTGACAATCGCGGCCGCCGTCAAGGAAGAAACTGTCCTGAACTCTATCGCTACGATTATCCGCGAGCAGGCGAACCAGGCCGGACTTTTGTTTGAAATGGATATCCGCGGCGTCGAAGGGCGGTATGTGATGATGGACGCGAAGCATGTCGAGCGCGCGCTGATGAACCTGCTCTCGAACAGTATCCGGTTCACACCGGCGGGCGGCAAGGTGTCGTTTTTGGTCAGTGTCCGCTATGTGGAGGGACGAGCCGAATACCTCTACATCATCCGGGACAACGGCATCGGCATCAGCGAAGACTTCCAGGAAAAGATGTTCCTGCCTTTTGAGCAATACAACGACAGTCCCGAGTACAACGACGGGTAGGGGCTCGGTTGGTTCATCTGCAAAAACCTGGTCGAATTGATGGGAGGCACCATTTCCTGTTGGAGCAAGGTCGGAGAAGGCACCGAGTTCACGGTCAAGATGAGCTATTCGCTGGCCTCGGACGAGCAGATTTCGGTACATTCTCACCGTTCGGAGACTTTCGAGGACCAGGTGCTCTACGGGAAAAACATTCTGGTGGTCGAGGACAACAACATCAACGCCGAGGTGATCATCGAGCTTTTGAACACCAAGGGCATGCATTCGGAGTGGGCCAGGGACGGCCAGGAAGCGGTGGAAATCTTTGAGGCTCGGGGCGAATACCACTTCCAGGCGATCCTGATGGATCTGATGATGCCTGTCAAGGACGGCGTGGAGGCGGCGAAGGAAATCCGAAGCCTTCCTATGAAGGACGCGGAGGACATTCCGATTATCGCTTTGACAGCCGATGCGACTGAGGAAGCCAGGGAGCGGATCAATACGGCCGGGATGAATTACTTCGTCAGCAAGCCCATTGACCACGAACAGCTCTTCACCTTCCTTTCGTATGAGTTTATGAAGTGAGGAACCTATAGCATTTTGTGCCTTGGGTTGCGAAAACGGATTCGGGGAATTGGTTTTGGATCTATCGAAAATAAGGTGAAAAGATGATAAAATTATAATTTTGTTATTGACTTTCGTTGAAAAAGAGGTATAATACTTTTTGCGGTTTGAGTTTCGAGCCGCGATGCACGAGTGGCGGAATTGGCAGACGCGCAGGCTTCAGGTGCCTGTGGTCGTTTAGATCGTGTGGGTTCAAGTCCCACCTCGTGCACGATAGCACAAAAGATTGTATAGCTCGCTTCGCTAGCTCAGTTGGTAGAGCACTTCACTCGTAATGAAGGGGTCGTCCGTTCGAGTCGGATGCGAAGCTTGAAAGAAAAGCCGCAAGAATCCAGTTGGTTGGAGGATTTGCGGTTTTTTTGTTTTTATAAATGAAAATCTTTGCTAAAATGAAAATCCATCACAATCCCTTATAAGCATCTCCACGATTGTCAATACTTTCCACACTTATCACCCTGATAAAGTCATCCTGAATATAAAGGATTCGATAGGACGATTTTATATTTCACAACACAACCCCCAATTCAGCCGCCAAATCTTCTATCGCCACAAACGTACCATCATTCTCTCGCTTGGCTTCGGAAATCATCGAAAGATCCCACTCATCCGGCTCCACTTCTTCTGGCTCAGTCTGGGATGCCTCCAATCGCTCCATCTCTGCATCGACAAGCTGATTTATAAAACAATTTATAGACGTAATTCCAGCTTTCTCCAACGTTTTTTCCTTATTCATATTTTTACCCACTTTCTATACAACGCCTCGCAGCCGCACCGTATATCCCTATAGGCCCTTGCAAAATCCCGCGTATACCACGGATCCGAAACATTGCCCGGCGTATCCGTGAAATCCATCAGCCGGTATATCTTGCCCTCCGGGTCGCCGTTCCATATCCTCTTCATATCATAAAGATTCTCCGCGTCCATCCCGATCAGCAGGTCATATTTGCCATAATCCCCCCGTTTCATCCGCGTCGCCCGATGGTTTCCCACGGCTACCCCCGCTTTCTCGAGTTCCCGGTACATGGGCGGATACATTCCAGCCCCCGCTTCCTCAGCGCTGGTCCCGGCCGAAGAGATAAAAAACTCCTTCTCCACACCCTCCCTGCGAACAATTTCCTTCATAATATATTCCGCCGCCACAGAACGACAGATATTTCCCAGACAGATGAACAGAATGCGCGCCATAGAAAACCACCTTTCATTATTACCACAAACGAATCAAAAAAAGCCGCAAGAAAGCCCACCAAGCTTTCTTGCAGCCATTATACGCCAAAAATCCCCGAGGTACAAGGAAGTTCGCACCCTATTTCACCGCCGCAAAACCCTTCTCTAAATCCGCAATGATATCATCCACATGCTCTGTCCCTATGGACAAACGAATCGTATTCGGACGAATACCCTGATCCAAAAGCTCCTCCTCCGAGAGCTGCGAATGCGTCGTCGACGCCGGATGGATCACCAGGCTCTTCACATCGGCTACATTGGCAAGGAGGGAAAAGATCTTGAGATTGTCGATAAACTTCCACGCCTCTTCCTGCCCTCCCTTGATCTCAAAGGTAAAGATGGACCCGCCGCCGTTCGGGAAATATTTCTCATACAACGCATGATCCGGGTGGTCCGGCAAGGAGGGATGATTGACCTTTTCCACCTGCGGATGCGCCGCCAGATACTCTACGATCTTCTTCGTATTCTCCGCATGCCTTTCGAGCCGGAGCGACAAAGTCTCCACGCCCTGCAAGAGCAAAAACGCATTGAACGGGGAAATGGCCGCGCCGGTATCCCGCAGCAGGATCGCGCGAATATAAGTCACAAAAGCGGCGGGTCCAACTGCGTCATAGAATGAAACGCCATGGTAACTCGGATTCGGAGCGGCGATATTCGGGTATTTTCCGCTCGCTTTCCAATCGAATTTTCCGGATTCCACAATAATTCCGCCAAGTGTCGTGCCGTGTCCGCCGATGAATTTCGTCGCCGAATGTACGACTATGTCGGCTCCGTGCTCGATCGGGCGGATCAAATACGGCGTACCAAACGTATTGTCAATCACCACAGGCAGCCCGGCCCTATGCGCAATCTCGGCAACCGCGTCAATATCCGGAATATCACTGTTGGGATTGCCGAGGGTTTCCAAAAAGATCGCCCTTGTATCGTCTCGAATTGCTTCTTCAACCTCTTTCAGATTGTGGATATC
>JAFUXY010000327.1 GCA_017477005.1 Lachnospiraceae bacterium
CAATACCAGCGTAATTTTTTCGAAAGCTGTCATTCGCACCACCTCCCTTCCTTTTTCAACAGGTTTCCCTGTCCTTTAGGCTCGGGAGGCTACCACCTCGTCGCAGGCGCTTCTCTTCCTTCTGCTTTAGCATGTTTCCCTTTGGTTATCAACGCTTTTTGTATATGCGTTTGCTTTTTGATGAAATTTCGCGATGAAATTTCGACCGGAGCTGGTTCGAAGTTTTTCTTGTATTTTCCTGCGGTATGGTGTATATTATACATAAAGAGAAGCACCCACTCCTTAGTGGATGCAGTGCTAGTGTCAAGCTTCCCGCTGACATCAGCAGACCTATGATCTGCAATACCAGCGTGATTTTTTCAAAAGTTGTCATTTGCACCACCTCGTTGTAGGCGCTTCTCTTCTTTCTACTTTAGTATGTTTCCCTTTGATTATTATAGTAGGTAATTAAAAGTGCTACCGTTAAGTAGACGGTTAGCCCAAACAAAATTATTAGGCGTAGAATAGCTGCCAAGTATCTTGCTAGGGTTTTTGGCGGCTATTTCTGCGTCTTCTCACTATCTTTGCGTCCGATGGCATATCCGAGACCAAAGCATCCTATCGCCAAGCTAAGGACGGCAATTAATCCTTCAAGTGTCAGCATCCGTTTCAGCCCCCTTTCCCATAAATTAAACGATATCGTCCCGCTTCAAGACGGGCTATGTCAACAGAGGGTCGCAGTCCCTCTGAATGAGGGCCAACCGCCTACCATCACTTTGTGGTAGCACTTGGTTCATTCTATCATATATACGGTATTTGTCAAACAAGGAGTGCTTTTGGCTTGTTGGTTTTTGAATCAATAGGGTGTGCTACGCTAAAAAATGTTGATAATGTTGATAACTTTGTTGACAAACGTATCTACCTTGGTGATAGGTTTATACAACGAAAAAGGGAGGCGTGTATGCCTCCACTTTTTCCAGATAATGCAACAGATTTGTAATTTGTTGCATCCATATATGGTACACACAAACTCCTAGTCGGACAAAGGATCTTTAAGCAGACTTGGGATTGGACAAAAGATTGAGGTGCCGAAGGGCGCCCCCTCCGGCGCCGCGTACCCAGAGGAAAACCATATCCTTTTCACTATTGACATCTTGGGAGATTGTATGTTTAAGGCTCTGTCAACAAAGGCTGGCAGCTCCTTGTACCCTGTTATAAAAAACAACTTTTCCGGAAGAAATTCTCTCTTCCCTTCTCTACCCTAATGAATGGCCGCTCTTCTTTCCGTCCACAATACACACACCAAAATTGCAAGAAGAACGGATTTCATTTTCGGGTAATCGTTTTCGTGTGATTTTCTTCTCCAAACGAAGCTCTGATTTGTGAATTGCGTCCCCACGTTACTCACTTATAACTTGAAATACTCCCCAGTGTTTCAATTCCTTCCCTTCTGATCAGACCTTCGTTCCTCTTTTTCGGCTCTCCGGTGTCCCTTCTTCCTGTGGGATACTATCGGAAACCGAATCCAATATTTCTGTGTTTCCGTCCAAAATCTAGTCAACTCATTGATACTGCCAAACTTCGCACGCATATTGTTTGGCATTCCCTTAACCCATTCACTCCCTCAACAAAACCCTTGCTTGGATTGCTGGTTGAATCACCTTGCTTGGGGGTGGCGGTGGTTTTTGCAGAATCGTTTGGCACTTCCTCAATCCGTCACACCCTCGACATACTGCTCGGGTTGGGCGGCGGATTCTGTTGATACGGTTGACTCGGTGTCTGGCTCGATCTGCGAAATATCGATCAGCGCGCCATCGTCGAGCACGATCGGCTTTGGTTCGGATGCTTCGGTCTCCGGTGTCCCTTCTTCCTGTGGGATACTATCGGAAACGGAATCTGGCGACGGCTCACCAATCGGGATCATCAAATCCTGTCCGGATTCACCGCCCTGTACACTTGTCGGACTAGCTGGCTGCGGCGCTACCGGCTGAGGAGCGGATGCTTTCACGGGCTGGGTGGGAGATGGTCGATTAAGAGCTTCACTCGCCTCATTCGTCTCTTCGTCCACATCGGAATCTTCGACATCATCCGGATCTACGTCCTCGATATCCTCATCGATCCGACCCGCTTCCTCGGAATCCACACCTTCCGACACCTTTGCTGCCTCCGGCTCCGGCGTACACAATACCGTGAACAATATCGATCCCGTCCACGTTCCCGCGTGGATATGGTCGTCTCCGAACTGGGACAACCGGCACTTGGCAAAAAACTTGCCCGGCCCCTCGATCACCAATTCCTTGCCATAACCAAGCGCGTCCGCTTCATTCACCGTCAGCTTTGTTCCATCGGGCCTATAATTCCACACATCATAGGCCATCGTGGACACCTCCACTTTGCGATGGACGCTATCCGTGGCATCGGAAAGCTGCACCGTGTCATCTACGTTGATCCCAGCCACCCGCACCGACAGACGATGTTCGTTGTCCAATCCGCTGTTGACCGTGTATCTCGAAGACTCCACTGTCTCATAATCCCCATTCGGCAGCTTCCGAAACGCCATATGCTTTGGAATCGTCACATAATAGCAGCCCTCCACGCCAAAAATATTGTTGTCCGCAGCGCTGCCCTCTGGCACGATTGGCGGCGCATCCACCAACTCCGTCGCCACCTCCGGCACATTACTGCTTGCCGCAGCCGCCGCTTCCTCTACAAACACCTCCGCAATGGTTTCCTGCGTGTTCGCCGGCCAGCTCGTCTTCTTCGGAGTCTCCGGCTCATCCGCAATTCCCTCCGGCAGCTCCGGAAAGGCCACACCCTTGTCCTCCGCCACCGTCTCCTCTGAAGCCACACCTCCAGATTCATTCACCGCTTCATCTGAGACCACACTCCCAGACTCCGCCGCTTCACCCGAACCCACACTTCCGGACTCCGCCGCTGCTCCACCTGAGTCCACACCCTCAGGCTTTGCTGCCGTTCCATCCGAGTCCACACCCTCAGGCTTTGCCGCCGTTCCACCCGAGTCCACACCCTCAGGCTTTGCCGCCGCATCCTCCGAAGCCACACCTTCGGATTTTGTCAGATCCGCCAACACCTCTTCCGGGGCTACTTCCTTGGACGGTTCCTCCGTCCCACTCGGAACGCCCCCGATCTGTGCCGCATTCTCCGTTGCTTCATCCATCGCCGGAGCCAGAGAACCCCCATTCTCTGGCTCCGCCGCCTGGACAAAAATAGTGGAGGAACACATGAAACACGCCATAGTAGTCGCTAAAAAGAAACGCAATATGAAGTTATTAAAAAACATTGTTTTCTTCATAAAGATAAATTCCTTTTATCAGTCTCCACTTGCACTATGACCATCTACTTTATTGACGTTAATTCCAAATGTAATATTACCCGACCATTTCCCTGCGAAGATTGGATCCAACTGATTAATTTTTACTTCCTGCGAAGTTGCCGACACATCCTCCGCTAATGGATCGACTGCATTCGATGCTTTTGTACTATTAATAATATGAAGCCCTTTGTTGGTGTCTACTGTATTTACAGCCCAAGACGTATCGCTTGTATTACCTAAAGTTACATTAAAACGTCGTATTGCTTCACCGCTTCCACCTTTATCATTTAGCACAACGTTGCCCTCTACCGCATTATTTTTATCAACCACATACACCTGCAATATTTGTAAAGGTGCTAAGTCACAATCTTTAATTTGTACAATAGGCTTACTTCCTGAAAAAGCCACTTGTCCAGTTTGTCCAGTATTTGATAGCTTAATTGTTTTAGGCACAGAAACCGTAAAAGAATAATTATTAATTGCCTTTATTTCGCTTTCAGAAATTTGTCTATTTGCATCTGTATAATCGGATGCTGTTTCCACATCAATTCCACCAGTAGGAGAACTAATTTCTGATGCAGATGCCTCTCCTCCATTGGTGTTGGTAGTCACAACCCCACTCGTAGTTGCCCACACCGGTGGAGCCGAGGTCATTGCCAACACCAAGGACATCCCCAGGGCCACGGCACCCCCCCCCATTTCCTACGCCTACGTTTTTTCTTCATAAATACCTCCCTTCTACAGACTGCTCCGGAGCCACTGGACTACTTCCCTCGTCCTATTCTCCTTCACAGCCTCCTACTTTTGAGCTCCCCGTACTCAAATTCGACACGTTTCAAAATTGAAATATCCACACACCAAATCCTGACATTTCCTTTCACGTACCGTCAATATCGAAACCACTTTCAATATGCACACCTACATATTGCCCGCTATTTCAACCTTTCCGAAAAACTCAGTTCCCTTGGCGGATAGCTACTGCTATCCTATTGTTTATATGTTACACATACCTATCAACCTATATCAGTACATCGGAAAAAACCTCGATAATTTCACTTGTATTCAAATCCTATCGCCGCATTGCAAATCTTTGACGTAGCTATTTGCCCCGTTGTTGGCAAAGGTGCTGCACGGACTGATTGTGAATCGAAGCCCTGAACAACCGACCAGTGCAGCACCTCTTCCCGCAACCACCCTGACTCCAGCAATGAGCCTGCTTCACTGCACCATCACCTTCACACTATCATAATTCATCGCATTATACGGAATCGCCGTATTCTCCATATCATAGGTATCGACATGCATATTCACCACATGCTCGCCGCTCCCGAGATCGCTCTTCGCGTCCCACTGCAGCGCCTTCCCCGGAGGAATCAAATCTGTCGTCTTGAACTCCTTCCCATCCTCGTCCGACAGCACATAAGAAAAATACACATCGTTCGATTCCGGATTCTGTAGCAGCACATAGGGATCATCCGCCGTCACGGACACCGAATCGTAGCCCGCAAAATCGATCATCTCGATCTCGGCGTCCGGATCGCTCCCATCGCCCCCAATCGCCACGGTCGGCGCAATCCCCAACGGATTCACCGGCAAATCATTCGCCTTCGCCAGCAAACCTATTACCACGGCCAGCGCAGCGACCGCCCCTGGCACGACCACCCTCTCAACCGCAAAGCCCTCATAAACCAAATACTCATCATGCCCGATCGGTACATACGCCAACGGCTTGCAGAAGCGCCGTCCCGCATTGTAGATATCAAAATACACGCTGCTCGACTGCCCGCCCATCTGCTTCGTGATCTCAAACTTGCGCGTGCTCGCAAAAGCCGGAGCCGTGTTCTTCTTCGAAAACCGCCCGACTACCTTGGCATCGCCCAGACTCTTGAACTGATTTGGCGTAATCCCGCTGAAAATAAAGACCTGTCCGTTTTGCTTGATGCGAAAATGCCTCGCCCCCGGTATATGAACCGAATGCACGCAGCCAGCGTTCGCGCTGGATGCGCTCTGTACCGGGCGACCCACAAAATTGCGTCGTTCCATGGTGTTCCCCCTCTGTCTAATAATGTACGCGTTCCCTGGATACGAAAGCCTCGTATCCACAGCCCATCTGGGCTCTCAATCTTTTGTGGATTGTATTATAGACACGGGTTTATTGAAATGTCAATCAACGAAAATCACCCAAAAATCGCAGTTTAATAAAAATTCTTTATTGATTTTGTGTAGAATTTGTTATTGAACTCCAAAATTCCGTTGGAGAAAGAAAAAATCGCCAAACTAGATTTTGTGGACGATTTGAAAAATGAATCTTAGTTGAATCAAGATTTTGTATTTTTACAAATTTGTTAAGAAAATGAGAAGAAATCGCTTTGCTTTATACACGTTTCACAAATGTTTCACAAAAAATTCTATCAGAAAATTTTCAAATTTGCGGGAATTGCCTCCAGATTTGACTGATCTTAGAAAAAAGCAAAGGCGGTGACCGATACATATCCAATAACGGCTCCGCCTTGCACCACTATTATACTTCGATTATTTCTCTATTTCAAGGAAAAAACCACCTTTTCCTATAATTTTTAGTCGCTTCAAGCGCGTAATCGAAACAAATCGCTGCTTCACTTCTTTTATGTACTTTTCTTGTGGATATTCCTTCAATCGACGCAAATCCATAATTACATACTCTGACTGATGTGATGCTTTTTGCATAATATTCTTAATAACCCATTTTCCTTTACCCGTAGGAGACTTCATCTCCCAAGATATTCCATATAGCTTTTCAGCACGCTGAAAAACCCCTTGAACACGACCTTGCTGCGTTCCTCAGACGGACGATTGGCCGTCCCTTCCAACAAAGGTTTGTCGTACTCGTCTACCAAGACGACCGCCTGCTTTCCTGTATCTGCATTGGCTTTCAGAAGCAGATTACAAAAACGGGCAGACAAAGACTCTTCCTTCCGCTCCATCCGATAGCGCTTTTCCCATTCCTCCAGATGAGCCGAAAGAACCTCTTCCAAAGCGTTTTCGTGCTTGTAATCGCCTTTATTAAAATCAAAATAAAACACGGGATATTCCTGCCAGGCATCCGGATTGTCCCGCTCCAAGGCCTCAATAGCCAGCCCCTCAAATAATTCTTTTTTTCCCTCGAAACACGCGCGGAGCGTTGACAAGAACAGGCTCTTTCCGAAACGGCGAGGGCGGCTCAAAAAGTAGGGCTTGCCACTGTGGACAAGCTCATAAACATACGCCGTCTTGTCGATGTAGATATAACCGTTTTTTCTCAGATCGGCAAAGCTCTGTATTCCGATCGGCAGCTTCCGCCGCTCCCTTTTTTGCATACCGCTTCCCCTCGCCTTTCTTGAGATCATTATGACATCCCATCCAAGCTCTCCCCATACCGCTCCGCAATCGCCTCCTGTATACGCGCAAATTCCGGAATATAGTCCTTGATAATCCTCCGAACCAGCCGATCGGCGGTCTCTTTGTCGTAGATATGAACCACCGTGTTCCGCTCTTCTAGCATCGAAAGCCAGCGTTCTTCATCGAGAAAGGCAAAGGTACGGTAGGCTTCCTTGAGGATGTCTCGCGGCGATCCGCTGCGCCCTACCGGATTTCCTTCATAACGCAGCAACCTCTGAAACAGCTTCCAACCCAATTCAAACTGAATGAAAAATTTGTCAATAATCCCACTGACAACAAACTCATTGGACAGATCCTCGTCCTTCGCCCGCGAAAGCACGGAAAGATGAGACGCATAATTATCGTATTTTTTCAATCGAATCCTCTCCTTCGCGCATCCACTCCTTCAGCGCGCTCATTCGCTCTGTGGCGGCCTGCCGTCCCATCCCATAGACCCGCTTCAGCTCGGCTCTGTCGTGGCAGGTAGCGCCGATATTCACCTCCGCAAAAGGGCGGATCACGAAGGCTTTTCCCTCCGCTTCCCGCTGACGAATAAAGCGCACCTGTGCGTTGTACAGATCATGCCTCGTCTCGAGCGCCCGGACGATCGCCGGGTACTTTCGCAGCGCCAGAGACACCGCCGCCATCCCTTTCATCGGCTTTTTGCGGTAGCTCAAGGAACGCGTCAGCACGACCACATTCCGCTCATATCCTTGCTTCTCCAGAAAGGCCAGCGGACTCGGGTCTGTAATCCCGCCATCCAGCAGCGCCCGTCCATTCACCTGTTTCGGACGCGACACCAGCGGCATCGAAGCGGAGCCCTCCAGCCAAAGCGCGTCGTCGCCGCGGCAGTCCGAAAACCGATGATAGACCGCCTGTCCGGTCAGCACATCCGTCGCCGTACAGAAAAATTCCATCGGATTCTTCTCAAACGCCTCGTAGTCAAACTTGTCCAGGTTCTCCGGTATCGTGTGGTATCCGTACTCGGAGCCGTAGAGGTCGCCCGTCAGGATCAGGGACATCAGACTGCAAAAGCGATAATCCTTGCAGAAACGCACCACGTACCGCCTGGCTCTGTACGGCTGTTTTGAGACAAAGTTGCACCCGAACGCCGCGCCTGCCGATGTGCCAACCCCGGCATCAAAGGTAATCCCTTCTTCCATCAGCACATCCGTGACACCAGCCGTGAACATGCCCCGCATTGCGCCACCTTCCATGACAAGGCCGCATTTTTGCCTGTTTTCCGCTCTTTCTTGCTCCGCCATAAAAACCCCTGACTAATTCAGCCCATCCTCGAGCATTTGCTGCAGCAATTCCAACACTTCTTTCAACGCCGTGTTGTCCGGCTCGTTTTTGAGCTTTTCATTGATGAATGCAATAATATCCTGAATCCGATCCTGATATTGCCTATTTGTCATCCCCATATTGCGAACCTCATATTTAGAAAACATATTGAAAAGCTACTTGCAATCTGCCACCCGACATGTTATTATAACGATAACAAGTGGGTCGATTGCCCCTTGCTGTAGTAGTTTTGGTTTAAATAAGTAACCGCCACACTTTAGCGCAAGGGGCGGTTATTTATTTTTGTAGAGACCAAGTCGCCTACCCACTTGTTATTACTATACCACAAATATCGCTATTATTCTATGTGAATATTGCCTAAAATCAAGAAATCCAAAACCCGGAGTTGCACATCCCACGAAACAGCGCTCCGGCAGAGGATGAATGCTTTCTATGAACACGCACCCCACCCCGGATCCGGCCTCCGAGCCGATCCGCTCCAAAAAACAACGTATCTTCGACATCATCCAGCTTGGCACGCAGTACGATCTGCCCAGCCAGTTGTTCGACTATCTGATGATCTCGATGATTTCCTTGAATCTCGCGATCCTTTTGATTGACACCTTCGATGCCGCGGTTCCTTTCCGCCCGCTCTACAAACCGATCGAATACGCCACCGTCGTTTTTTTC
>JAFUXY010000328.1 GCA_017477005.1 Lachnospiraceae bacterium
GGAAAAAATTGCAGAATATGATGCAGCTGTCGGGTGGCGAGAAGTCGTTGACGGCGATCGCGCTGTTGTTCGCAATCCAAAACCTAAAGCCGTCTCCGTTTTGCCTGCTGGATGAGATAGAGGCGGCCTTGGACGATTCGAATGTGGGGCGGTTTGCGGGATATCTGCACCGTCTGACGAAGAATACGCAGTTCATTGTGATCACCCACCGAAGAGGGACGATGAATTCCGCGGACAGATTGTATGGGATTACGATGCAGGAAAAGGGCGTTTCGACGTTGGTTTCCGTGAATCTGATAGAGAACGACTTGGACGAATAGGAGAGGATGTATGGCGGAAAAGAAAGGGTTTTTTGCCCGGCTGTTTGCGGGACTGACCAAGACAAGAGAGACCTTTGTGAAAAGCATCGACCGGGTGTTTCAGGGGTTTACGAATATCGATGAGGATTTCTACGACGAGCTTGAGGAAATCTTGATCTCCGGGGATATCGGCGTGCAGACGACGGAGGATATTCTCGAGAACCTGCGCAGCGAGGTCAAAAAGCAGCATATCACCGAGCCGATTGACTGCAAGGATATTTTGATCATGAGTATGATCGACAAGATCTATATTGGCGACGCGGCGTATCGTTATGAGAACGAAACCTCGGTGGTCTTTGTAATCGGCGTGAACGGGGTCGGGAAGACGACGACGATCGGAAAGCTGGCTTCGAAGCTCAAAGGGATGCGAAAAAGGGTGCTCGTGGCAGCGGCGGATACATTTCGGGCAGCGGCCGGAGGGCAGCTTGAAACATGGACCAAACGCGCCGGGGTGCAGCTCGTGGCCGGAGCCGAGGGCAGCGATCCGGCGGCGGTTGTTTATGATGCTGTCGCTGCCGCCAAAGCCAGGCATGCGGATGTGCTTTTGGTGGATACGGCAGGGCGGCTCCACAACAAAAAGAATCTGATGAAGGAGCTCGAAAAGATGAACCGGATCGTTGACCGGGAATTTCCGGAGGCGTACCGGGAGACGCTGGTGGTACTGGATGCGACCACCGGTCAGAATGCGTTGAACCAGGCGAAGGAGTTCTCCGAGGTCTGCGACGTGACCGGTATCGTGCTGACCAAGATGGATGGCACGGCCAAGGGAGGCATTGCGATCGCCATTCAATCGCAGCTCGGTATACCGGTCAAGTATATCGGCGTCGGAGAATCGATCGACGATCTGCAGAAATTCAATGCCATGTCCTTTATTGAGGCGTTGTTCGATGTGAAAATGAATGAAAAAGGGGAGTTTGATGCTAGATAAAAATTCATTTGTGGAAGCGGCCAAACTGGTATCGAAGGTGACGCTTGAAACGAAGCTCGTATACAGCGAGCATTTTTCGGCGAAAACGTCGAACGAGATCTATTTCAAGCCGGAAAATATGCAATACACCGGGGCGTACAAGGTGCGGGGCGCTTATTACAAGATCGCCAAGCTATCGGACGAGGAGCGGAGCCGGGGGCTTGTGACCGCATCGGCCGGAAATCATGCGCAGGGCGTGGCCTATGCCGCGGGATTATTTGGCACGCGAGCGGTCATTGTCATGCCGCAGACTACGCCGCTGATCAAGGTCAACCGAACCAAGGGCTATGGGGCGGAGGTGGTGCTGCACGGCGATGTCTACGACGAAGCCTGCGAAAAGGCGTATGAGATTGCGGAGAAGGAGGGGCTGACCTTTATTCATCCGTTTGACGACCTGACGGTGGCGACCGGACAGGGGACGATCGGGATGGAAATTTTGAAGGAGCTGCCGCTAGTAGACATAATTCTGGTGCCGATCGGCGGTGGCGGCTTAGCGACCGGCGTTTCGACGTTGGCGAAAATTTTCAATCCTTGGATCAAGGTAATCGGCGTGGAACCGGCGGGCGCCAATTGTATGCAGATTTCCCTGCAGAATGGAAAGGTGACGACGCTGTCCGAGGTCAATACGATCGCGGACGGCACGGCGGTCAAAACACCGGGAGAGACGATTTTTCCGTATTTGCAGAAGAATCTGGATGGCGTGATCACGGTAACAGACGATGAATTGGTCGTCTGCTTTTTGGATATGGTGGAAAACCACAAGATGATCGTCGAAAATTCCGGCTTGCTGACGGTGGCGGCACTTTCGCATCTGGATGTGAAGGAGAAGAACGTGGTCGCCATTTTAAGCGGCGGCAATATGGATGTGATCACGATGTCTTCGGTGGTGCAGCAGGGCTTGATCTTCCGGGATCGGATCTTCACGGTGTCTGTGCTGCTGCCGGATAAGCCGGGTGAGCTGGCCGAGGTGGCCGGGCTGATCGCGAAGCTGTCGGGGAATGTGATCAAGCTGGACCACAATCAGTTTGTGACGACGAACCGGAATGCGGAGGTGGAGCTTCGGATTACGCTGGAGGCGTTTGGGACGGAGCACAAGAAGGAAATCATGGATGCGCTGCAGTTGAGTGGGTACAAGCCGAAGTTGGTGCGGACGAATTTATAAAGTGGGTGAAGTATGGCGACGTATGATGAGTCGAGTATTACAGTACTCGAGGGGCTTGCGGCGGTGCGGATGCGCCCCGGTATGTATATAGGCAGCACTTCTACGAAGGGGCTGAATCATCTGATCTACGAGATCGTGGACAACGCAGTGGACGAGCATTTGGCCGGGGAGTGCAGCCACATCCATGTGGTGCTGGAGGCGAACGGCTCGTGTACGGTGGAGGACGACGGCCGGGGCATCCCGGTGGGTCTGCATCGGAGCGGTGTGTCTGCGGCCAGGGTCGTGTTTTCCACGCTGCATGCCGGGGGAAAGTTCGACAGCTCTGTCTACAAGACCAGCGGGGGACTGCACGGAGTGGGTTCTTCGGTGGTCAACGCGCTTTCTTCGCGGATGGATGTGCTGATCAAGCGAGACGGCAAGATCCACCATGACTGTTTTGAAAAGGGAAATCCGGTCATAGAGCTTGAAAACGGCTATCTGCCGGTCGTAGGGCGGACGAAGGAGACCGGTACAAAGATCAACTTTCTGCCAGATCCGGAGATCTTTGAGAAGACCCGTTTCAAGGAGGAGGATGTGAAAAGCCGCCTTCATGAAACGGCTTATTTGAATCCCAAGCTGACGATTGAATATGAGGATCTGCGAGGCGAGGAGCCGGAACGGATCGTTTTTCATGAAGAGGAAGGGATACGGGGCTTTGTAAAGGATCTAAACAAGAATACCGAAAGCCTCCACGATGTCGTTTCTTTCTCAGGCGAATCGGAGCATATTTCGGTGGAAGTGGCCTTTCAATTTGTCAACGAATTCCATGAAAATATATTAGGATTTTGCAACAATATTTACAACGCCGAGGGCGGTACGCATATTACCGGATTCAAAACCACGTTTACCCAGGTGATCAATTCCTATGCCAGAGAGCTCGGGATTTTGAAGGACAAGGACGCCAATTTCACCGGGACTGACGTTCGGAATGGGATGACGGCGGTGGTGTCGATCAAGCATCCGGATCCACGCTTTGAGGGGCAGACCAAGACCAAGCTCGACAATGCGGACGCGGCCAAGGCGACCTCGAAGGTCGTCGGGGAGGAGATCGTCCGGTTTTTTGACCGCAATCTGGACATTCTAAAAACCGTCATATCCAGCGCGGAAAAGGCGGCCAAGATTCGCAAATCCGAGGAACGGACCAAGACAAATCTGCTTTCCAAGCAGAAATTTTCGTTTGATACCAATGGAAAGCTCGCCAACTGCGAGAGCCGGGATGCGTCAAAATGTGAGATCTTCATTGTCGAGGGAGATTCGGCAGGCGGGTCGGCCAAGACCGCGCGAAACCGGATGTATCAGGCGATTTTGCCGATTCGCGGAAAGATTTTGAATGTGGAGAAGGCAAGTATCGACAAGATTTTGGCCAATGCGGAGATCAAGACGATGATCAACGCATTTGGCTGCGGTTTTTCCGAGGGCTTTGGAAATGATTTTGATATATCCAAGCTCCGATACGACAAAATTATTATTATGGCGGATGCGGATGTGGACGGCGCGCATATTTCTACTCTATTGTTGACGCTGTTTTATCGATTCATGCCGGAATTGATCTATGAGGGGCATGTCTATATTGCGATGCCACCGCTGTATAAGGCGATGCCGAAGAAGGGAAAGGAAGAATATCTCTATGACGATGAGGCGCTGGCGAAGTACCGCCGGACGCACAAGGGGGCTTTTACGCTGCAGCGGTACAAAGGGCTCGGGGAGATGGATGCGAATCAGCTCTGGGAGACAACGCTGGACCCGGAGAGGCGGATTTTGAAGCAGGTCGAGATTGAGGATGGGAAGATGGCGTCGGATGTGACGAAGATGCTGATGGGTAATGAGGTGCCGCCCAGAAAGGCGTTTATTTATGAACATGCGACGTATGCGACACTGGATGTGTAAGAGGGTAGACTATGCCGCAGGAACAGTTGATTCATACAGAATATTCAGAGGAGATGCAGCGGGCGTATATTGATTATGCGATGAGCGTGATCGTGAGCCGTGCGCTGCCGGATGTGAGGGATGGGCTCAAGCCAGTGCAAAGGCGGACGCTTTATGACATGTATGAGCTGGGGCTGCGGTACGACCATCCATATAGGAAGGCCGCGCGTATTGTCGGCGATACGATGGGTAAGTATCATCCACACGGGGACGCGTCGATCTATGAAGCGCTGGTGGTCATGGCGCAGGACTTCAAAAAGGGCATGGTCCTCGTGGATGGCCACGGCAATTTTGGGTCAATCGAGGGCGACGGAGCGGCGGCGATGCGGTATACGGAGGCGCGGCTGACGCAGCTGACACAAGAGGCTTTTCTGGCGGATCTCGACAAGGATGTGGTGGATTTTGTGCCCAATTTTGACGAGACCGAGAGGGAGCCGTCCGTCCTCCCGGTGCGCGTGCCGAATTTGCTGTTGAATGGAGCGGAGGGCATCGCGGTTGGTATGGCGACGAGCATCCCGACGCACAACCTTTCCGAGCTCGTGGATGGCGTGATCGCCTATATGAAAAACCCCGATATCAACACGAAGCAGATGATGGAGTACATTCCCGGACCGGATTTTCCGACCGGAGGGATCGTGACCAACAAAGACGAACTCGAAGCGATCTATTCCACAGGTCAGGGACGGATCAAGCTGCGGGGACGGGTCTCGTTCGAGAAGGGAAAGGGCGGGAAGACCAATATCGTGATTACCGAGATCCCTTATACGATGATCGGCAGCGGGATCGGGAAATTCCTAAACGACGCCTATGCACTCGTTGAAAACCGTACGACGAACGACATTACCGATATTTCGAATCAGTCCTCGAAAGAGGGCATACGGATTGTGATAGAAACGAGGCGGGGGGCGGATGTAGAAAATCTTTTGAATCTGCTCTACAAAAAAACCAGACTTTCGGATACGTTTTCTGTGAATATGCTTTCGGTCGTAAATGGGCGGCCGGAAACCCTTGGTATCGTGCCGATCATCCGCCACCATGTGGATTTCCAATTTGAACTGGCGACCCGAAAGTACACGACGCTTTTGAACAAGGCCAAGGAAAAGCAGGAAATTCAGGAAGGTCTGATCAAGGCCTGTGATGTGATCGACCTGATCATTGAGATATTGCGGGGCAGCCGGTCGCAGGCCCAGGCGAAGGAATGTATGGTTTCGGGAAAAACAGACGGGATCCGTTTCAAGTCGAAGCAGTCCGAACGGGACGCAAAGACCCTGCGTTTTACAGAGCGACAGGCGGACGCGATTCTTCAAATGCGTTTGTACCGTCTGATCGGTTTGGAGATCGAAGCGCTGCAGAAGGAATACGAAAAAACGCTGAAGGATATCGAAACCTATTCCGATATTTTGGAAAACCGCGCTTCTATGGCGAGGGTAATCATTGGAGAACTGAGGGCGTTCAAAAAGGCCTACGGACGGCCGCGACGCACGACGATTGACACGATAGAGGAAGTGGCCGTTGTGCAAAAGCCGGTACAGGAATTGGACGTGGCGGTGCTGATTGACCGCTTTGCCTATGCGCGCTGTATCGATCGTTCCACCTATGAGCGAAACAAGGCGGCAGCGGACGCGGAGTCCAGGCAGATTCTTTTCTGCAAAAATACGGATCGCCTTGGATTGTTCACAGATACCGGACAGATGCATTTGGTCAAGGTGGGCGACCTGCCGATCGGGCGTTTCCGGGACAAAGGGCAGCCGCTGGACAATGTCAGCAAATTTGACAGCGCAGGAGAGGAATTACTTTTTATCGGCTGTATTGAGCAGCTGCAAGAGGCGCATCTGATTTTTGTCAGCCAGGAGGCGATGATCAAGCGGGTCGAAGGGAGCGCCTACGATGTGGCGAAACGGACCACGGTAGCCTCGAAGCTCGCGCCCGGCGACAAGCTCCTGTTGATTGGGCTTTGCGACGAGACGGAGACGGTTGTTCTGCGTTCGGACAAGGATTATTTTTTGCGTTTTGGTCTTGGGGATATTCCGGAAAAGAAAAAAACGGCGATTGGCGTACGGGGGATGAAGCTCGCGGACGGGGAGAAGCTGTCGGAGGCGTACCTGCTGCGGGAGGGGGAGAATCCATCCGTGTCAGTGAATAAAAAAGAGGTAGCCTTGGGGCGGCTCCGGATCGGAAAACGGGACACAAGGGGTGTGAAACGATGAATGAGCCTGTTTTTTTACAAAGCCTCAAAAAAAGGGGAGATCATCTGGGACTTTCCCGCATCCATCATCTGCTTGCCTTGCTCGGAAATCCGCAGGAGCGTCTGCAGGTTGTCGCTGTGGCCGGTACCAACGGAAAGGGATCGGTCTGCTGTTTTTTGGATGAAATATTGCAGAAAGCGGGGCTGGTGGTAGGGCGGTTCACGTCGCCGCAGGTTTTTTCCTTCGAGGAACGGTTTTCAGTAAATGGCGTGCCGCTGACGGAGGAAGAGTGGGACATTTGTGTCCGACCGATCGAAGCGGCGTGCCGCAAAATAGAAGAGGAAACCGGTGTAGAGGATGGGGAGGCTTTGCTTCTGCTTCCAACGTTGTTTGAAGTGGAGGTTGTATTCGCCATCCTTTATTTTATTTATAAAGAGTGTGATATTGTCATCATGGAAGCCGGAATGGGGGGCGAATTAGACGCGACCAACGTGTTTTCGCATCCGCTGCTCTGCGTTTTTACGTCAATCGGCCTCGATCATACGGCGTTTCTGGGAGCTACGACCGAGGAAATTGCCCGACACAAGGCAGGTCTTCTAAAGCAGGGAGAGCGAGCAGTGTCCATCTGGCAAAAGGAGGAGGTCGCGGAGGTATTGTGGGAGGAGGCAGACCGTTTGGGCGTCTCCCTGTCCTTTGCGGATCGTTCCCTGCTGGAGGAAGTCTCCTATCAGCCGCTAACCTTTTCCTATGGGGATGTTGGGCCGGTGGTTTGTGGTATGGAGGGAGAGTATCAGATTGAAAATGCCGTGGTGTCCCTGCTGGCCGCCAAGGCGCTGCGAGACGCAGGCTATCGGATTTTGGAAGAACATATCCTCCAGGGGATTTTAAGGGCCTATTGGCCGGGGCGGATGGAGCGCCTTGTCCTCGAAAAATGTCCCCAAGCGCCCGGTGCATCAATGGAGGTCTATCTGGACGGCGCGCACAATGTTCCTGCGGCGCGGGTGCTTAAAGTAACGATCCGGCGGCGGTTTGCGGGACAAAGATTGGCCATCATAATCGGCATGTTTGCGGACAAGGATGTGGAGGGAGTCATGGCATTGTTGGCGCCCGAGGCGGCGGTTTTGATCTGCGTTTCGCCGTCATCCCCGCGCGGACTCCCGGCAAAA
This sequence comes from Lachnospiraceae bacterium, assembly GCA_017477005.1. Lineage (GTDB taxonomy): Bacteria > Bacillota > Clostridia > Lachnospirales > Lachnospiraceae > RGIG4930. The sequence goes on from JAFUXY010000328.1 coordinate 7,806, forward strand.
GAGTTGGCAAAGAAGGCGGCTCGTTTTGCGACAGGAGATATTCGCGTGGCGCAGAGCGCTTCACAAGCTGTATCTTTGGGCACAGGTTCGGGCGCAGAGCATTGTTTGGTCTGTGGCTCTTTGATCATTCTCGCGGAGATGA
>JAFUXY010000329.1 GCA_017477005.1 Lachnospiraceae bacterium
GCCGTCTTTTTTTTCGGGCGTTGAAGGCGTACTAGACTTTGTAGACTCCGCAATCACAAAATCCACTGTCGTCTCTTCATCGACCTCTGTGCCCGCACTGGGGGTCTGTCGCAGAATGGTTCCTGCCGCTTGACGACTTTGTTCTCCTGTCACAGTCCCAACAGAAAGCCGTAGTTGCTTGAGGCGATCTTTTGCCGCGTCCAACGTGCCACCGGAAAAATCAGGAACGCGTACTAACTTTATAGGTTTACCCTTACTGATGGTTAAATCTACGCTCTGCCCTTTTTGTATTTTTTTGCCTTCTGCCGGTTCCTGTTCCAGCACGGTCCAAGCTTCTTGATCAGACACTTTTTCATATATATTCCCTACTGTCAAATTCATCTTTTTTAGCTTGTTTTCCGCGGAAAGCCTGGAAAGCCCTTTGAGATTCGGCATCGTGAGTTCTTCGCCGCCCTTGCTGACATAAATAGTCACCACACGCTGTTCTTTCACCATCGCCCCCGCATCCGGCGATTGAGTGATAACTTGCCCGGCAGAAACTTGTGCATCATATTGTTCGACAATATTCACGCGAAGCTTCGCCGTTTCCAATAGCTGTTTTGCAAAAGCCATGGGACGTGCCTTGACATCCGGCACCTGCACTTCCGCCATACTCCAAAACTTTCCGAAGGCAAAAAACGCCCCTGCCGCAAAACCGAGAAAGACCAAGAAAATCGCTGCCGCCATAAAGATTTTTGACTTAAAAAAGGGCTTTGACGTCCCGCTTTCTTCCTCGGTGTCCGCTTCTGGCAACAGCTCCACATCCACAGGTTGCATAAGTCGTGTCGCAAAGGGATCCGCCTCTCCGACATCGTGTCCTCCTTCAAACCCAAGAAAACGTTCTGCCTGTTGGAGATCCTCAATCATTTCATCGCTATTCGGGCGATCCGCAGGATCCTTTGCCATCGCCTTTTGCACAATGGCTTCCACCATCGGAGGCAGTGTCCGATCATGCTGGCAGACAGGTCTTGCCTCTTCCTGCAAGTGTTTTAGAGCAATACTGACTGTTGTCTCCCCCGTAAAGGGAAGCACCCCTGTCAGCATTTCATACAAGACAATACCAAGGGAATACACATCTGACTTTGGAGTTATCTTCGTTCCCTTCGCTTGTTCCGGTGAAAAATAATGTACGGATCCTATAACGTTTCCGTTGTATGTCATCGTGGATGATGTAACCGCCCTAGCGATGCCGAAGTCTGCCACCTTCACACGCCCATCGGGCGTGACGAGAATATTATGTGGCTTGATATCGCAGTGAACAAGATTATTTTTATGTGCCTCCCGCAACGCACGGGCAATTTCTTTCGCAATCCGAAGAGCCTCTTCTACGGACAGCTTGCCCTCCCGCTGTATTTTCTTTTTCAGCGTCTCTCCCGCGATGTACTCCATGACGATATAATGTTTGTCACCATCCCGTCCTACATCAAAAATACCAACAATGTTCGGATGAGAAAGCCGCGCTGCGCCTTTTGCCTCCAAGTGGAATTTCTCTAAAAAATCCTCGTCGCCTGCCAGCTGGGCATGTAAAATCTTGACCGCCACCAACCGATCCAGCACCGAATCGTGGGCCTTATAAACATCGGCCATTCCGCCGCCACCAATATGTTTAAGAAGTTCGTACCGATGATCCAAGACGCTCTGTTCCACGTCTCTTCCCTCCAAAATCACTTCACTGTAGAATCATCATGCGTCATACACTACGACGACCGCGCTAATATTGTCATGACTGCCAGCTTCAATAGCGGCATTGACTAAAACCTTTGCTACATCTTTTCCGTCAATCATTTCATGTAAAAGAAGACTGCAAAGAGTTTCCTCGGACAAAACCGATGTGAGACCATCGGTCGAAAGCAAAAATAAATCTCCCGGTTCCCACGGAAAACGCCCCACATCCACCATAAGTTCCTCAGTTACCCCCACCGCTCGAGTAATCACATTGCGCTTTGGATGCGTCATGGCCTCTTCCGGGGTAATAGAACCGTTTGCAACCAGCTCAGAAACCAGTGAATGATCCCTCGTAATCTGTCTGAGAATACCTCCACGCAATAGATAGAGACGACTGTCACCCACATGCGCCCAAACAATGTCCCGTTCTTCTCGATGAAACATGGTTGCTGTTGTCCCCATCCCTGCGTATGCCGGATGATTTTGTACCGATTTCAAAATCTCCTCATTGGCGCAAAGCATTGCGTCTTTTAGACCCATCTCATCAAAATGTCCTTTTGCCGCCAATGCTTCCCGCACCGTATCCACCAACATATGGCTTGCCACTTCACCCGATGTGTAACCTCCCATACCGTCGGCTACCACATAAGTCTCGCAATCTAACGCTGCGACAGCATCTTCATTCAATTCCCTGCTCGGTCCAATATCCGTAGCTAGGTATACTCGCGTCATTTCAAAGCACCTCATAGCGCAGGAGCGTATTTCCAATCCCTATTTCATCCCCGGACAAAAGGCAAGCATCCGACATTTTTTTCCCATTGACAAAAAGCCCATTCAGACTACCGGCGTCCCGAATGACGTGTCGATGGCGTTCATACTCAATGGATGCGTGTAGACGCGACACATTGAGATCTGTCAGAATAAAATCATTCTGATCCCGACGACCAAGATACACTTTTCGCTCCCCAATCTCTAAGTAAGACTTCGCATCAATTCCACGGATTACTCGCAAAGAAGCAAGACGGCGAACCGGTGGAAGATTTAGAGGTCTTGTAAAATCGGAACGGGAAAGCACCAATGTATTGGAATCCGTATCTGCCGCCGCTTTCGGCTGCAAATCCTCATACCGGGAAACAATCTCCATGGCTCCCAGTTGCATAGAAGCATCCTCGCTCAGCCGTAAGGAAAGCGTACCATCCATAAAGCTATCCGACGAAATAAGTACTTTCTCCGCGAAAACGATCATATCTTCCATTAAGCGCGCCGACGAAAGGCGCTGATAATCTTCCGTTCCCATTCGTATCATATACGCATTCGGGACAACATATCCTTTTTTCGTCTGCTTTCGGCGTTGGAGAATTTCTTCCTCCAGTGCTTTCCGTATCTCTGCCGGCTCCAAATCACCGGAAAATTTATGGCCCAAAAAAGATGGTAAATATTTCTTCAAAAAGGATCCCAATTGAATCCCTCCCAACGCTTTTTTGTCCGTAATACCAGTCACATTACTTTAATATTATACGGCGTCGGAGCTTATTAGTCAAAATCACCTTTTTCCATTCGTCGATTACGAAGTTGTCCGCAAGCTGCTTGAATGTCGCTTCCCATTTCTTGGCGCACCGTTGCAACAATGTGTAATCGTTCCAAAACGCGGCAAAATCTCTGAATGTTTTCCTCTGGCGGACGCTCCCAACTCCGTTCCGTCACCGGATTGATAGGAATCAAATTCACATTCGCCAATTGTCCACGAAGGAGCTCCGCTAACGATTGCGCTTCTTTTTCTCCATCGTTGACACCTCGAATCAATATATACTCGTAAGTAACCCGCCGTTTCGTTTTCAGTGCGTAATCACGTCCCGCCGCCACCACTTTATCCACACCATATTTTCGATTGATGGGCATCAGCATCGAACGCAACGTATCGCTAGGAGCATGAAGCGAAATGGAAAGAGTGACAGGAATGCCCTCTTCCGCCAGCCTTTCGATGCCGGGAACGATGCCAGAAGTAGACACCGCAATATTCCGGTACCCCATGTTGAGACAATACGGTTCATGAATAAGCCGCAGAAAAGCCAATACGTTATCATAGTTCATCATGGGCTCGCCGGACCCCATCAGTACCATTGTATCGACTTTTTGGCTTTCGGCTCGCAATCTCTCCTCAACAAACAGTACTTCATCCAACATTTCACCTGCCGTGAGATTCCGCTCCACACC
>JAFUXY010000330.1 GCA_017477005.1 Lachnospiraceae bacterium
GCATACTCTTCCTCCTGCTGTACGAAACTGTCCCTCACCTGCTTGGGAACTGTCGACTTCTTTATCCATTACGTTTCCGCTCATACTCCGGTACGCAAGATCAGCTGATCGTACATCTCGGCCAGGACGGATATTACCTTTGAATTCAGATTGTAGGCGTTCTGGAATTTGACCAAATTCATCGCCTCCTCGTCCTCATCCACACCGGCCACCGACTTCCGCTGCTTCTCCACCTGCGTCTTGATATTGTTGTAATTATCGGAAAAGACATTGGCTTCCTGCGCATCCACCGTGATATCGGCGTAGATACACTGCAAAAACTTGTCCGCCGTCCCGCCGCGGAACATCCGCACCTTGCTTTCGAGCTTTGCGATCTCCCGCACCAGGTCGTTGTTGTCGATCCCGTTGTTGATATTGGTGGTCGCCGCGATCTTGTTGACATCCCGGGAGATCGTGGAATTGATCGAAAAAGTTTTCACCGTCAGTTGATAGTAGTTGTTCCCCGTGACCCCTTTGGCCACATCCGACGCGGAACTGATGCCCAATACCCGATACTCTTGCCTGGTCTCTTCGTCATAATCCGAATAATCCTTTCGTTCCTGATCCTGATAGAACATCCGCGAACCGTTGAAGCGGTATTCGGTGTCGTCCGTCTGACTTGTTGCGACGAAAAACGCATCGGCTGAGTCGCCGTTCAGATCCTCTCCCTGCTGGTGGGTGTCGTTGAACCGCTTGGCAAAGGTACGGATGAATTCGTTCATCTGGTTTTGGTAATAGACCACGCCCTTGGTGTCGATCGACTTTCCGACCTCGACCTCGATCCCATAAGACCGCGAAAGCCGCGTCAGCGTCGGCATATCCTCCATCTGAAATTCATAGCGGACGATTTTCGGCACCGGGGACACATCGGCAATCCCGTCCTCGTCCCGGTCCAATTGGAGCTGCCCGTACTCATCCCGCGCAACGACCCTCTCCCTGTCGACCGTACCTAGCTGGTTGTCATCGTAATACACCGGCACAATGATCTTTTCGATGGCGTAATAATTGCCATCCGTGTCTTTGAAATAATCTTTCCCTTCTGTAGTCAGACTATATCCATTTCCATCTTTTGCGTCCGCCGCAGGCTCCGTCGTTCCCAGACTATCCACTTCCATCGAGAATTTCTTTTTCACCAGCTCCCCGGTGTCCAACTTCACTTCAACTTCCCAGTAATCCTTTCCCAACTCCCCATCGTCTCTTGTATACTCAACCAGATTCTCAATTTTGTATTTGTTCTCGTCCTTGATAAAATAATCTTTTCCCTCTATGCCTGTATCCGTCTTTTCATCCCACAACGCCGTGGTCGCTCCGGCCGCCAAAGAAAACTTATATGCCTTTTGCGGCTGAAATACCCCGTCCTCGTCTTTTTCAAAATGCGCGATTTTTTCGGTCTCATAAAACGCCTCAAAAGAGCTGTATTTGTACTGAGTACTATTGAACGTCAGCACCCCGGTCGATGGCAGATTCATCTGCTCCACCCATTTTTCATTGGGATTCTCCAAAACGATCTTCCGCTGTGTCGAATCCTCCCCGATATAGCCCTTCAAATTCAGCCCGTCTGCGCCGTCCCGCATTTCAAACATCGCCTTCAGAGAACCGCTCTGGTTGGCGGAAAGCACGTTCAAGGACACACAGCTTGCCTTCCACTCAATATCGTACAGCCCCTCCACGTCGCTCTGGTTGTACTTGTTTTTCCGGGGCGTACAGGCCAGTTCATTGTAGGTATAATTATTCACCAACATCTGCCCGTTGATCTTGACCTTGAAGGTCGTCGCGCCCGTATACATATCCGGATACACCGGATTCGCCACCTTCTCCTCTTCCACATCGATCGCGACGATCTCAGAAAGCTCATCGATCAGCAAAGCCCTCGCATCCCGCAGGTCATTGGCGTATCCGCCTTCGACCTCGATGACATTGATCTGCTTGTTCAGCATCGAGATCTTTTTCGAAATGGCGTTTATCTCATCCACCGTGGATTTGATCTCATCGTTGATCGCCACCTGCAGATTGTCGAGCTTTTCCGAAGTATCGCGGAAAAAGGTCACTAACTTCTGGGCGCCGCTGACGAAATTGGTTCGTGTCGTCAGATCTCCGGCGTCCGTCTCCACCCGATAGAGATTGTTGAACATATCCGCAAACAAGGTCGAAAATCCCGGCGCTACGCCCTCCTTGTCAGTGTAGTAGTCCTCGATCTGATTCATGTAATATTCTTTTTTTTCGAAATAGCCGTACTCGCTCTGGCTCTCCCAATATTTGATATCATAATATTCGTCCCGCATCTGCGTCACGCTAACCGCCGTCACACCGGTGCTGGTCGAACCGTATTTTTCAAAGACCCGCAGCGCAGAAGAAGCCTCCTTGTTGACGACCTGCCTCGAATAGCCTTCCGTATCCACATTGGCGATATTGTTGGCCGTCGTGTTGATGCTCGATTGAAAGACGTTCAGCCCGCTCCCCGCTATATTTAATCCGAAAAATGTACTGCTCATAGTGTTCTCCTTATTTCCTCATTTCACTAATACTTCTTAGTAGTTTGCTGATAAGGATATGGTTGCTGTCTGCCTTGCCCTGTTTGTGAATCTGAATGACAACCATATCCTTGATCTTTCCTCCGCTCCTCAAAATGATTCGACAGCATAAGCGCTCCCCTTCGGTCGCATTTGTCGAATCATTTTTTGCGGTGCTCGGAATGACAGTCTCACTACGGCTCATTCTTCGCCTAGTTCGACTAGTCACGCCCCCATCGACAAGATCAGCGTCTCAATCATACTGTTGACCACATTGATATAGCGGCTGCTCGCATTGTAGGCGTTCTGGAATTTGATCATCGTCTGCAGCTCTTCGTCGGTCGAAACCCCGATCACCGACTGCCGGTTGTTCTCGATCGACTGCTTGGTGTTGGACAGCGATTCCTTCATCGTTTCATACACAGATTCCGTCGTCGCCAGCTCCCCGACGATCTTTGTATAGAAGCCGGAAAAGCTGCAGAACGCCGTATCCGCCGGATGCAGCGTGCAATCGCTGCTGTTCCACAACGTATAAATCGCTTCTCCAAGATCGTAGGCGATGTCGCCATTTTGATGCATATGCGCAATCAGCGAAGGATCCACCACAATCTTGTCGTTGACCTTCAAAGAAGAGATTGTATAACAGGTATCCTTGTCCAGCTCCCATGCTCCTGTATGAGAATTATAACTTCTGGAAATCTCCCATTTATTGGTCGTGCTATTGTACCGCCTGGCCATACCTTCATCGTTGTAGGCATAGGCCGTGACTGTCTCATATTTCTCCGGTTTTATCTCGTAATAAAATTCCTTCTCTGCAGAAAGTTCATCCCATAGTTGTGGTGTTGTACTTACATCATCACACTTAGCATACCGCATAACACCATTTTTGTCTGTCAGATATCCCTGGATAGCTTTATAGTTAACATCTTCCCCGTTTTCTTTTTTGAACAGCAAATTTCCGTCTGCGTCTACCTGCGTGTTTCCCTGATCATCCAGAACCAAATATGCTATCTCGCCATCTACCGTTTCATACATCGGATAGGCTCTACCCTCATCTGCTGGATCTGATTTTGTTTTTGTCTTAGCATCATATTTCGTATAATTATAAAACACCACCCCA
>JAFUXY010000331.1 GCA_017477005.1 Lachnospiraceae bacterium
AAGTATTCGGCGCGATATTGAGAACTTCCGCCGCCGACTCGCGCGATTTCAGCCTCCCATCCCACGCAGATGCGGAAATTCTTGCTTCGGAATACGGATTTTCGAACCTTTTCCTGCCTTCACAATCCATTCACCCATCCCCTTCCATTTGCTACACTTTTCTTACAGGGGCAAGGATCGGGGCTTCGACTCCCAGCGTCTCAACGATCTTGGCAACGATTCCCTCGTCCCATTGTTTGCCGTTGATGATGCATGACATTTTATCCCGCATCACGCCTGCGGCTCTCGCAAGATCGTTGACTGTCATGTCGCGTTTTGCAAGCTCGACCTTCACGGACGTACACCATTCCTTTGATGCCGTGTTCGTTCGCTCCGGTCCGCCCTTCGTCCCTAGAACGCCGTTGATCTTCTTAACGTCCTTGGACCACTGCGATAATTTGTTCATGCTGCTCGTTCCTCCTTTCTCGCATTTGCGGTTTATTTTTTCGCAAGTGCGTGGTATAATAGCAGTAAATCGCTTTACGCCTACGCACTTACGATGAAGTATTGTATACCGGATTTGGGAACCCTTGATATAGAGTAATTTCATATTTATATTATACTTCGTATTTACGTATTTATAAAGAGTTTTCTTCGCATTCAACAAATTGTTTTTACAGAAAAGGAGTCAAAAATGGAAATAATAGACCGCATCTCCGAACTATTGTTGCAGAAAGGAAAGAGCGCATACGAGCTGTGCAAGATCCTTGACATCAGCCAGTCAACTATGTCGACCTGGCGAACCAGGCGCAAGAATCCGCCCGCCGAATACATGGAAACGATCGCCAGCTACCTCGGGGTCTCGCTCGACTACCTCATGACCGGCCGCGAGGCGCCGCAGTACAAGTACACGACGGAAGACGAGGACGACCTTTTGGAGCTTTTTCGCTCCCTTCCGGACAAAAGGAAATACATGTTCATCGGCGAGCTGAAGGAGGCCGCGCGCGTCCACGCGGAATCCGTCAAGCACACGGACGGAGAAAAAAGATTATTGGTGTAACATACTTCTGCCTGTTCAGTCGTTTTTTCTAGAAGAGGAGGACCAAAACATGACCCATCCGAAAACCTATTTCAAGCTCGCGCGGAGCGAGGAAAAATCAGACAATGCCTCCGCCGCCCTGATCCATTATCTTTCCTCGTTCTGCGCACACTACAACCAATGCGGCGGCCGCCCTACCGCAACCGTCTCAAAGATACGGAAAATTCAAGCTGCCATTGGCCTTTCCGACAGGAGCCTCTGCGAAATGGCACGGTCATACGGGCCTCTGTCCGACGAGGAATGCCAGCAGCTTTTGTACTTCGCCATCAACGGCTACGTCGGCGGGATGCATGCCGTCTTGAGCGATGGCTGACTTTCCTGAACGACTCGCCCTCTGCATGGGAGAGCTGGGAATCTCGGCCGCAGCGACGAGCCGGAAGACAAGAAACTCATAGAGACGTACTCCGTCGCATCCAGCGATGACAAGCGCGTCATTTGGACGCTGCTTGAACGATATGGAGGTGGAAAATGAAGATACTGACCGGGCGTGAGGAATTCACGCAAAACGGAAAAAGCACCGGGTACACGGTCTCCGACTTCTGGTCGTGGGGCTATTCCGAATTATTGAACAACACGCTGCGAGGAGTGCTGGCAGAATTTCTCGTTTATGCGTCTCTGAACCACCCCCGAGAGGGCGAAATGAGGGACAACTGGCAGTCCTACGACGTGATGAGCCCAACCGGCCGCCGCATAGAGGTAAAGTCTGCCGCTTACCTCCAAATTTGGACGGACGAAGACCATTACTCGCAGATGATCTTTGACATCGCCCCGAAGCTGCCGTGGGGTCGTGAGCACGGAATGGGGTCGGTCAAAAACAGGAACTGCGACCTGTATGTCTTCTGCGTCTACACGGCCCTGTCTCGGGAACAATCCATCCTCGACCTTGACTTGTGGGGCTTTTACGTGCTTGCCACGTTCGTCCTCGACCGAGAGATACCGAAACAGAAGAGCATTTCCCTGTCGTCGCTTCTGCGATTCCATCCGGTCAAAACGAACTTTTCAAAATTAGGGGAAACGATTGAAAGCATAGAACTGTAGTAGAGGAAGAAACCATGAAATTACCAAACGGATACGGCAGCGTCACCAAGATGTCCGGGAGCCGCAGGAAACCATACATCGTCCGCAAGACGCTCGGATGGGTTTATGACGAGGCGGCGGATCGGAGCGGCAAAACACCATCATCATCGACTACGCCAAGACGAAAATAGAAGGGCTGCAAATGCTGGCCGAATACAACCAGCACCCTTACGACGTGGACCGGACAAAGACCTCCTTCGCCGCCCTGTGGGAAGAATTCGTCGATCACAAATTCAAAGACAACCGCAAATCGCACACCTTCCGAACCCACCAGAGCGCCTTCCACAACTGCTCCTCGCTTCACGACCGGAAGTTTGTCGAGCTGCGACAACCCCGACACGCAGATCTCCTTATGATGATTTACTCGTCGTTCCGCATCGGAGATCTTTGCGTCGCGGACATCGACATCGAGAATGGGATGCTGAACGGCGGCGAAAAGACGATTGCCAGCCGAAAAAGAAGGGCTCCCCCATCCACGAGGCCACCCTTGAATTTGGGAAGAAATTCGACCAAGCCTCCTTCGACCCGGACAAATGGCGCAGCAGCAGGTTCTACCGGCTGACCGACCGCCTCGGCTGCATTTACGACTTAGAGAGAGCCGGAAGCACACGCCCCATGACTGCCGCCACACCTTCTCGTGGCTTGCCGATAAGTACAAGATGGACGAAACCTGCAAGCACCTTCTCATGGGACACAAGCTGAAGGGCGACACGGAGCAGACCGTCTATCGGCACAGGACGACGGACGAGCTTCGGGACGCTTTAAGGCTCATCCCCGCCCCTATCTGACAAAAATAATAAAAGACGGTGCTTCGAGTCCATTCCCGAAACGCCATCTTCTTGTCCTGACCACTCCAATACAGGTAATCATCCCAAGCATCTTCCGTAAAATGGATCCTACCCATTTGCCATTTCCTCCAGCTCTTCCATCGTTTTCACAACCACCTGACCATTCTTTGACTGCTCCAGCGAATGATCGATCTTATGGAGAAACTGCAATTTTTCCCATGCTTCCATCAAACGATTGTACTTTTCCTTTGGAAGCAAAACCATGTCTCCAGGGATGATTGCCGTATCGTCTTTCTTTACCGTCATAGTCATAACCGTCACTCCTCCTTCCGGAACTTTATTCTCTGGGCATGAATTATATCATATCCTCCGATGCTGCACAAAGTGGAAAGCCTTAATCTCAACATAAATGCAATGTTCTCTACGGCTTTGTTTCGCACTGCATACCACGTTCCATACGCGCTGCAAATTTGCTACATACTCGCTGTATACTCATGACGACTGACGGCATCTCAGGACGTTTCACGACGTTTCCCAAGATGCCGCCAACACGTTGATTTATGAGAGATTTTAGGTATATTCAGTCTTCTTGTCCGCATCCAATCCAACCTTCCCAAAAAATTTCCACACCTCTAAATATACCTTTTGTCTCTCCATGATGTCAACTCCCTTCCTGCACCATCGTTCCCGCACACAGGGGGGCAGGTCGCCCGGCTCCCATGCAAAATCACATTGTAAATCATTGCTCCTCCTTTTTTGCGATAAAAAACCACTCTCCATATTGGGGAAAGTGGTTTTTAGAATCATTGGTTTAAGAATGTCGATTATGGAAACACTGATTTAATCATATTTCCTCAAAAACCTGCGACACGAAGTTAGTCCAATAGGACACACAAATCGCATAGGTATGCCCCTGCGGGACTAGCTTCGCGTCGCATTCGTGCTGCGATTTGGCGCAAAAGAAACGCTTTAATCAGCGTTTCCTTATATAAATTGCATTATTGCAGCCGCCAGAAAAGCGATCACGCAAGCTATCCATACTCTGTGCGAATAGCTCTTCCCTGGTAAAACAGAGTTTATTGCAGCAATCAGAAATCCTATGGCGCCTACGGTGGTTAAGTCCAAAGATATCAGATCTCTCATATCCAAGCTAGCGTTTTGCAAGTTAATATTGATTATGCTGAATATTCCCACAAAAACCGCCATTATAGCCAGCACGTTTCCGTAAATATTCTTTTCTATCTCTTTCACTTGCTCGACCTTCTCTTCGATATTTGTTATATCCTCGGACAGCATTGACGAATAGGATGCCATTCCACTAAAGTCAAACTCCCTTTGGAATGCGCCATCATACGGATTTGAAACATCCCCATCAAGCTCTCCAAACAGCACCGACGCAATCCCTTTTTGATTGTCAAGAACAATGCTATTCTTTGAATTATTTGTTATTCGAAAGAATATTTTCGTATGATGCCCAGGGTAATAAATAGGTGCTTCCAAGCTAAGCCCCTGCCTGATTCGGCTGTTTCTAAGAGTTACATAAATAATTACGTTGGACGGTATCTTAAAAGATTCCTCCGACTTAACAAAGACAGACTCTCCGGGCTTTAACTCTATTATTTTAGATTCATTGCCAGGTTCTGATGCGAATGTGTCCGTTTTCAAATCGTATGCTATGCTCGTTACAGCTTTCCTCGAGAACGGTTCTATAAAATTCGGCCCTCTTTCTTCGATTATTCTGTCACACCAAACCATGCTTGTCCCTCCCAATATTATGTAAACATGGTCATTATATCACAAAATGTTGATATTTGTGCATTTCATCAGACTTTTTTCACTTTCCTCAATCTTCAGCCTCGCGGCCTCTTAAAAGAGGTGCATCTTTTTATCCACTCATCCTGCTGCTTTAACCCATCCCCCGAGAGGGCGAAAAGAGGGACAACTGGCAGTCCTACAACGTAATGAGCCCAACTGGCCACCGAATAGAGGTAAAGTCTGCCGCTTACCTCCAGACGTGGATCGACGATGACCGGAAGTTTGTCGAGCTGCGGCAACCAGACCTGCAAAAAGTCATCGACACACAGATCGTCCTTCTTTACCGTCATCGTCATAACCACCTCTCCTCCTCCTTTTCGTGCTGCATACCAAGCTCCATACTCATGACGACTGACGGCATCTCAGGATACCTAACGACGTTTCCCAGGATGCTTCCACTCCCTTTCAAAAAAGCAGAAAAAATCCGCAAGACCTCACAAATACAAGATCTTGCGGATTTTTCCTAGTGGAGATGGAGGGATTCGAACCCTTGACCTCCTGCTTGCGGAGCAGGCGCTCTCCCAACTGAGCTACACCCCCATACCTCGTTTCGAAACAAGAACCCGAGGCTTTTCAAAACAGTGACATTCTATCACAGTAGCATGTTCTTTGTCAACAAAAATTTTGAGACGACCACCACAATTTCACAAGCGATTTCACGAAACAATTTGAAAGCTCCTTACCCGTATGTCACTTCTAATTCAGATGGCTGGTCGCTTCTTCAAGCAGACGCATCTGTGCCATCGTTTGCTCTTCCGAAACGAGCGGCACAGCGCCGTTTATGATTGTTTCATAAAGATAATCATAATACCTCCCATTGTCGCCCGGAACGGTCTCGACGGCTTCCTCGTGATAATGACCTTCTTCATCGTAATACGTCAGAGTTCCGAAGTTTTCAGGCCCATCCAGGCCAAAATCAGCGTGATCCGGAAAATAAAATTTCTTCAGATCCGCCTCCTGCTTGTCCTTTTCCGCTTTGACAAACATTCCTCGCTGCCCATATACTACAAAGCTAGGACGTTCCTTGACCCGGAAATAACTCGACTTGACAGACACCTTCAATCCACCCGGCGTGACCTCAAATGCATCCGTATTTTTGAAATAATAAAAGTCCAGATCAAAATAATCATTCATCCGGCCGCTGCCCAAGAGCTGTCGAACATCGAAACGCCTTTCATCCGGCGTACCAAAATAGGAAATCACCTGATCTACCGTATGGCAGGCATGGTTGTAGACATAGGATTCGTCTTTTTTGTAGTGGTCGACCCCCTCGGGTACCTCAGGACGATAATAATCGTAATGCATTTCCACTTCACAGAGAGGCCCCAGCTTTTTAGAAGCAATAACCTTTTGTACCGTCAAAAAATCACTATCGAAGCGCCGGTTTTGGTAACATTGAATGAGGACGCCCTTGTCTCTGGCCAGATCAAAAAGCTCTTGCGCTTCCTTGACGCTATGCGTAAACGGCTTCTCCAGAACAACATTTTTTCCAGCTTCGAGAACCTGCTTTGCAATGGAATAATGCGCCTGTGCAGGTGTCGTAATTACAACAACGTCAATCTCCGGATCGCTTAGCAGCTCTTCCGCATTTTCTGTGTAATATACTCCATCCCACCTGGCCCAGTCGTCACGCAGATGACGCGCATAAATCGTCTTGACACAAACCTTGTCCCTGCGACGCATCAGCAGGGGGATGTGGTATCGATTCGTGCTTTTGCCATTTCCAAAATATCCAACTGTCAATTTCCTTGTCATCGTAATCCCTCCCTTTCTTCTCTCTCGCATTTCTCATCCTGCCATTTCCGGAACCGTATAGCCGTGACTTTTCATTTCCTGCAAGAAACGATCTATGCTCCACAATACCTCCTTCAAAGCCTTCCCCATGTCAGGATACCCCCTCTTCAAGTCGTCCATAAGCTCGCTATCCACACGCGACACTCCGTCCGCAGATCTTGAACCCCGAGATAATAATCGTCTTCTTTATTGTAGCACCACGAGAGAGCGGATTCAAGAGTTAGAAAAGAAATAACAAGGATCATATTTCGAAAATCCGTAATCCGCTATTTTCAACGCTTCCCTGCCAAAATGCAACAGAAGGGGCCTTCTGTTGCATCCATTCCGAAGGCCAATGTGATGATGGTTGCGAAGATCCGGGGAAAGGAGGGCTGTTAGAAGAGATTCGACGCAGCCGAGGAAGCTCTAAGAGTAACACATGTTGCTCAAGTAACTCTGTAGCTTTGAAACACTGTTACAAGCATTATCAGTAACAACAATTTGAAACGTTAAAGAACATGTTTATTAGGATGGCACCAAGGATTGGTGAGTCCTAAATGTGGGGATATAGGAGATTGCTCAATAAAGGTTAACACCATTTCGGTGTTTATCTTGTAGAGATAATAAAGATGTCATCACAGAAACAAACCATACACAATTTCAAGGAGTAAAAGATTATGGTAGTACAACACAATATGCAGGCGAT
>JAFUXY010000030.1 GCA_017477005.1 Lachnospiraceae bacterium
CTCCAGCACGGCGCAGCCAAAGCTCATCGTCACCCGGAGCTCCAATCCGTCGAAAGGAATAATGGCGGACTCGATGCGGGAACGGATTCGCTCGGCTACGACCTGCGCGCTCTGCATATTGGCGCCCGGAAGAACCAGAATAAACTCCTCGCCGCCCCAACGGTAGGCACCGTCGCCGCTCCGGACCGAGGTGCGGAGAATCTTTGCAACATGGGCGAGCACTGCGTCTCCGGCGTTGTGCCCGAAGGTGTCGTTGACCTTTTTGAAGAAATCGATGTCCCCCATGACGATGGAGACCGGGACAGGGTCTTCTTCTGCTTCCAGGATCGGCAGATAACGATTGGCATAATCCGTATAGAACCCTGCCCGGTTTTTGATATCGGTCAGCTTGTCGCGGCGGGAATCGTCCAAAAACAGATCGGACTCGAGCGTCAGCCCGCAGATGAAGGCGGCCAAAGACAGACGTTTGCAGTCCGCTTCGAGATCGAAGCCGTTGTCGTCGAGCTTGTTGATCGCCTGATAACATCCGATCGTTTCGCCCTTGCAGTCTACGATAGGCATGACCAAAATGGACTTGGTCCGGTAGCCAGTCTCCTTGTCCACGGCTGAATTGAAATATGGGTTGTTGTACGGATCGTTTGTCACAATGGCGTGCTCGTCGGAGAGCGCCTTCCCCACCAGCCCGGCCCCTTCCGGAATCTCGATCTGATCCTCCCCCACAGCAGCCGTGGTAATGAGCTTGTGCTGCCGTTTGTCCCATTTCCAAAAGCTCGCCCGGTCCGCGTTCACAAGCGCGCGCCCCAAATCCGCCAGCAAATGGTAGATCCGTATGTGGCTCGTACCGCTATCCCCCTTGTGCGCGCTCATTTCATCATAGAGCCCCTGCGTAATATCGAAAATCCGGTTCAAAAGATGCTCCGCATCCTCCCCAGGATTGGCGATGCTTGACTTCGCAGTAATGCTATTTTCGCTGTTTTCTATTTCTGAAATTTGATTTTTGTCTGTCGTTTTTTCGCTCATAATGATTTCCCCTTTTATCCTGCACAATTGCGATTTTCTCTTCCCGAATTTGAGCTTGTATTCGCTTTGGGTGGCCAAAATTTCATTACAATTCTTGACTTTACTGAAAAACCATCGTAGAATCGCATTATATCACATTTCCTACCGTCTGTAACCTATATTCCTAAAAAAGCGTTCGTTTGGCACATTAAAGCACAAAAAAACCGCAAGCCCCTTTCCAGCCAAGGACTTGCGGTTTTTATTCTCCTGAGACACCGGGGAATCGAACCCCGGACAACTTGATTAAAAGCGACAAACCCAAATCGCCCGGGATTGTGCTTCATTTCCCCGAAATTATCGGAACAGAATCAAGCCGATCAGCCACGGAACCCACCAATATTTTCTCATTTTCGAAAAAATGTTGTCCGGGTTCCCTTTTTCCGCAAGGTCTTTCTCACCGAAATAGCACAACAGGGCGAAACCAAAGCAGAAAAGCAGGATAATACATAGTATCACAGAATCACCGCCCATTCACACATCACCTCCAACGCCTGATTATAGCGCATTTCCTAGCGCCTGTACCCTATATTCCTAAAAAAACAGCCGTCCAACTCGTAAATATCCATATTGATAAAGGCTACCTGACTGGAGCAGTGCAAGTATTTTTGCGTTATCATAATGTCAGAGTGACCCAACAGCATCCTCAAATACTCCAAATTGCCGCCGCCGATGATGTACGAAGTCGCAAAGGTATGCCGGAGCAGATGGCAATGCACCCGGGAAACGCCGGAACTCTTTTTCAAACGACCAACGAAAACCTTGACGGCGTTCTTTGTTATCGGAGCCTTTTTCACGTCCAGAAACAGGAAATCCGAGGAAGATCGCCTAAAATCATCCAGATAACAGCGAATCCACGCCAACAGGAAGCCCGGACAGGGAACGATTCGCCGCTTGCTACCCTTGCCGATGAAATTCAAGTAGCCATTCTCAAAATCCACCTCGCCGACACGCAGGCCGCAGACCTCCCCCAGACGCAAACCGCAATCCAACATCAGATGGACAATGCAGTAATTCCGAACGCCAAGCCGCCCGGAAAACCCAATGCTTTCATCAATCCTCCGAACCTCCGCAACGGACAACGGAACCTTGACCGCCGCATCATTGCCGGGCATCTTCATGCGCTTGCAGTAATTGCGGTCAATGTACTCGTTATCATAGAGCCAACCGCAGAACGACTTGACGGAGCGAAAATAAGTGCGAACGCTCACATTCTTAACCTCTTTCTCCCTCAAATGCAAAAGATAATCATAGAACAACGACTTGCAAAACACGCCGCTTTCAACGCTGGAAAGCCCGGAAACGCCGCCGAAGCCCTCCCGATCTGCAAGCCACCCAAGAAAAAACTCCCCCAAATTAAGCTCATAATAGCGGACAGTGTCAGCGGAGCAATAAGCCCTTTTCTCCCTGATAAAATCGTCATAACATTTCAACAAATTCATAAAAACGCCCCCATTCCGTAATTTTATGATATAATGTCAAAGAATCTCACCAGTTGAATTGTCAAAGACGGAAAAACGGCGTTCAGGAGATTCAATAACCGACAGTTGCGCCAATTCTTTCTCGGAGAACTGGCGCAATTTTCTTTCCTTGAACCTCAGCGCCTGCTTTATATCGTTGTCATTCAAGATACATAAAGCGTCCACCATATCCTCAACAGGGGATTTTTCGTTGAAAGGATTGTGATACAACCCCAAAGACACGGCAGACTTCAAGGCACGTTGCTTCACAACCTCTGCGTTCATATTGCGGCTATAATCCCGGACAAGATGCACAGATTCCGGCTTGATATGGCAGTCAACCAACTTCGTAGACCGAAGCGAACGCCAAAATGCGCAATCCTCACGCCTTGACTTGTTGCTGTCCTCCGATTCATCAGACTTTTTCACGAGCCGAAAAACGTCATGAGTAAGGTAATCAATAATCAAGGCACGGTTGTCGAAGAAATCATAAACCCTCTTGTGAATCCCCTTGTTGGAATTGTTCTTAAAGGGCAAAAGCACGTACGACTTGCTATGCCGCCTCATAACCTGATATTCCACGTTCATTACAAGGTTGATTTTCGGCGTGAGGGAATCCGCAAATTTGCGAAGCATATCGGGGGATTTCGTCAGCCGACCCTCCAGCAGAGCCTTGCACTCCGCAGCCTTGCCGGAATCAGACCCAAACTCCGAGTAAAATTTGCACCTCGCCAGATCAACATATTTCCAACTGTGCTTCAAGAAACATTCCTCGTAAACGTACAGATCATAGCGGTTTATCAAGCCATTAAAGAACCAGACCTTGAAGAACCACGGCTTGTAACCCATTTCAACCACTTCCTTGGACTTCAAATATATACGCACAAAAACCTTGTCCGAACGCTTCCCAAGGGCAATGTAGTCTAACTCGTGCCCGGACTGCCCGACCTTTTCCGTATGGAATACGGCTCCTTTGAAGCGGTCAACCCTCAGTTGGTAGAAA
>JAFUXY010000332.1 GCA_017477005.1 Lachnospiraceae bacterium
ATCTTGTGCTGATATTCTTTTGGAATTTTGATGTCCTTGATCACCCAGGGGTGCATCTTGAACAGCACCACATATTCCTCGCCGCAGACCTCGTCCAACCGCTTCCAGTCGATCAGCTCGTAGGGATAATGCGCGTCCCGGTTGCTCGTACCCCGGTAGGTCGGCGCAAAGAGGATTACCTTTTTTCCTTTACACAGCGGAAATTTTTCATACAGCGCCTTGGTCGTCTTTTCACGGTACGCCGCGTCCTGAAACTCGTCCATCCGAGGCATGCCGGTGTTTAAGACCCGCTCCGTATTGATCCCCCAAACCTCGGAAAAGAAATGAGCGATCTTTTTCGACCCGCACAGACCATAGGTGTACTGGCGGTGGCAGCTCACCGGCGCCGGGCCTCCCTCCTGCCCCCACCGGGCGTACCCCGAGGACTTGAAGCCTGCCCCCGCATGCCAGGTCTGGATCAGAATCGTGTTCTCCAAGGGCATCCAGTCAAACGGAGGCACATGGTCGTCGATAAAAATAATCCCGCTTTTCGCCACCAAATTGGCAAATTTGAGCCAATTGAGCGGACTATAACCACCCGCCGACACCTTTCTCGCCCAGGTCCGAATCGTATATTCCTTGTCCAACCCCCGCTCGATCATCCGGTCATAGACACACTTCAAATTCGATCCCAGCGTCGCCGACTGCTCGGTCATGAACAGGATACTGGTCTTTTTTTTGTTTCCTTGAAATTTGCAGATGAGCTGATAATACCGCCGAATATTCCGTCTCGTTTCCAAAAAATAACTGTGCAGCGTACTGCTCAGGGATTTCCACAGAGAAAACGTATAAGGAAATCCCATCTTCTGGTAATTCAGCGGCATCATATGCATACGAAACAGCAGCCTCTCCCTGTCGTCCACGACCAGAAAGCTGACGCTGTATTCCCGGCGTCTGGTCCCAAACAAAAACGGCCGCGAAAGCTCCTCCATTCGTTTTGTCAGGTCTATCTCTGCCTCGCATTCACACAGAATATCGTTTCCATGGCAGACAAACAGACGATACGTCCCGGCCGGAACACATTCGTGCAAACCATTGTTCGTAATATTCACATAAAGCTGTACGCTTCCGTTTTCTAAAATTTTCGTGTCAAACAATGCGCCGGCCAACCCTTCTTTATTGACCGCGAACACATCGAGCGATTCAAGAGGAATCTCGTTCTTCGACTGCTGTACCGACATTTCCATATACAGATGAATCCGGTCCCAGATAATAGCATGAATGGTGGCGGAAACGCCACTGTCTTTCATTCTGTCATTCATCGAAAATACGACTCCTTTCGCAGCCGGTTCGTCCATTTGAAATACCACTCAAACCGGTTTCCATCCAATACAACATTCTTCAAAGTCAGATAGGCCGCATTTTTGGCCGCCAAAATCCGCTCCCTGTCGTAGCCATCCACCATGGCCTTTTCCAAGGCATCCCAAAGGTAATGAGCATTGAGCAGCCGTTCCCTGTCCTCGATATAGCGGTCACGAACGCCAATCAAGTCCGCGAAGCTGCGCATTTTGACATTCCATACCAACGCGATCGAAGGCCCGGAAAGAGAGGTAGCGATTATATTGGCATGAAATCTAGCCGCAATGATGCCTTTGAAGCCGGAAATATCCCGCACCAGATGCTCCGGCTTGGTCGGCCGACGCACCAGATGGGTCTCTTCTTCGTAGCCGAACTTCGCCAGGGCTTCTTTGGCGAAATCATAATCCCGCTGCGTGCCATTGGTGAAGACCTTCCACGCATAGCCCCTCTGCTCTCCCTCTTCAAAGAGCCTTCCGTACATTTCGTACACTTCGTCCAGCGAAATCTCGCTGTCCTGCTCCACAAAAATATCCGGACGGATCAGTCCGATCCCGATTGTCTCGGCCTCCTGCTTCCGCTTGATCTCATAGGCCTCGCTTGCACAGATCGCCGGATCCGAAATCAGGCAGATCGGATAATGCTTCTCGGTCTTCACGTATTCCTGCGTCATCGCAAGATCGCCCCTGGTCGTGACCTGCCGGACCCGTTCGTCGTTTAGTATGATTTCTATATTTTCCGCTAATTCGTCGTAATGGCGTTCGGGGTGAATCCCGATCCCATTGAAATAGATGCGGGTAGGACGGTCGATGTCCAAACGCTGGCGGAGCAGGTAGGTGATTTTCAGAGAATTGATCCCGCCGCCCGGAAATACGATCTTGTCGTAGTCCTCCATATTCGACAGCACATTTTCATCCGAACCGTCGATCACATTGGCCGTTTCGACCTCTGGAATCGGCTGCGGAAGCGGAAAAAATGGCCGCTTTTCCCGCCAAAAAAAGCTCTGGTTGATATTTTCAATCACCTCATTCAACAAGTACGCGCAGGAATCCACGATCACCACATCCCCGAGATTTTTGTCCTTGACACGGCCCAACACCAGTATTTTGTTGGATTCATCCGCCCAATGTTCGCTCATATCATCCCCTCCCCGCTTGTCCTTTTTGTCCCGCAGCGAGCGATACGCCCGAAACGGCAAACTATTGTATAATTCTTCGACCTTCTGCGACAGCCCCTTCGCTTCCAAAAGACCGGATTTTTCTAATTTTTCGAGCTTGGCGTCCAGCGCCTTTTCCCGTTTTTCGATCTCCTGCTGCCGCTTGTACAGCGCTACGCCTTCCGCTGCGAAGACCCGGATCATATCCATCAGGATCGCATGGTCGTCCATCTGCCACTGCGGCAGCGACGCCGTATCCCCGCGAAACAACACGCCGTCCTTCCGCCCCAGGTACTCCCTGGCCACATAAGCGTTGGATTCCTCAAATTCCTTCATAAACGAAGCGCGCAGCTCCGGCGAAAACATGCTCGTGTCACGCTCGGGCATCTCTTTGATCTGCTTCATCCCGAACACATCCGAGATAATGTCCCGGTAGAAATCCGGCACATCCTCCCCGACATAGGCGGAATTGATCATCCGCTTGATCTCCACCGCGGAATTGGTCAGCCGCACATTCGGCGTATAATCCGGAAGCGCGTATTCCTCCGAGAAGCCAAGCCCCAGAACGTCCAAAAAATCCGCGAACAGGCTGCCCGCCACAAACTGCTGCTTTTCGTAGACCCGCACCTTCAAATGCTCCTTCCCCACATAGGAAGAAATGCGGTCCAACGCTTCCCCGTATTGGAACGGCATGTAGCGGTACTTCTCCTCGGCCATGAAGCGCTCAAAGGAAGTGGTAATACGGGTC
>JAFUXY010000333.1 GCA_017477005.1 Lachnospiraceae bacterium
AAATTACCCCTTAAATAGGGGTAAAGAAAAATATGCACAATAGAAAAAGAGTGATATTTCGGGGGATGATGAATTTCCGAGAGCACTCAAGAAATAGAAAGGGGTGAGGCAATTTGGATACGATATTGAATGTTACGTCGAATCCCCATGTACGGGAAAAGACGGATACACAGAAGATCATGCTCTGCGTGATCGTGGCGCTGCTTCCGGCCGCCCTTTTCGGAGTCTACAATTTCGGTTTTTCCGCGTTGATTCTGATCATGCTGTCGGTGGCGACCTGTGTTTGTTGTGAGTGGCTGTATGAAAAATTACTGCACAAGAAGAGTACCATTTCCGACCTGTCGGCTGTGGTGACCGGGCTGCTTTTGGCGATGAACCTGCCGAGTTCGCTGCCGTGGTGGATGGCCATTGTGGGCAGCGCGTTTGCGATTATCGTGGTGAAGATGCTCTTTGGCGGTCTCGGGCAAAATTTTATGAACCCGGCGTTGGGTGGCCGCTGCTTTTTGATGATTTCCTTTACCGGACCGATGACGGACTTTTCGAAGTTTGACGGGTTTGCCGGGGCGACGCCGTTGGCGCAGCTCAAGATGGGGGAATCCGCAGATACCATGAAGATGCTGTTCGGTACGATCCCTGGAACGATCGGGGAGACCTCCGTGATTGCCCTGCTGATCGGTGCGATTATCATGCTGTTCTGCGGCGTGATCGACCTGCGCATACCTGGTTCCTATATTGTGACCTTTGCGATTTTTACGCTTCTGTTCGGTGGGCACGGCATGGATATCAATTTCCTCGTGGCGGAGCTCTGTGGCGGCGGCCTGATCCTAGGCGCGTTCTTCATGGCGACGGACTATGTGTCCTCCCCGATCACGCCGATGGGCAAGATCGGGTTTGGCATTATTTTGGGGCTGTTGACCGGCGTATTCCGGTTCTTCGGGCCTTCGGCGGAAGGCGTCAGCTATGCGATCATTTTCTCAAACCTGCTGGTGCCTTTGATTGAGCGTGCCACCATTCCGCGCGCTTTCGGTATTCCCAAAGAAACGAAAGGAGGCGACGCAAAATGAATGGGCAATTGATTAAAGATGCCATGGTTTTGACGGTGATCACTTTGGTCGCGGGATTGGCGCTGGGCTTTGTCAGTGAGATCACCAAAGAGCCAATCGCCCGCGCGGAGGCGGATGCCTTGAACCGGGCCTATCAGTCGGTATTTTCAGACGCTTTCGAATTCGAACCCTTGGAGGGCTTCGACGCGAAAGCCGCGACGGCGGTAGCGGTGGATGCCGGGTATGCCTCGGACGACATCACGGACTGCCAGGTGGCGAAGGGCTCGGATGGCTCGGCGCTCGGCTATATTATCTCTGTGACAACGCACGATGGATACGGCGGGGACATTTCCTTCTCGATGGGCGTGACAAACGAAGGCGTGATGAACGGCTATTCGATCACGAGCATTGGCGAGACGCCGGGTCTGGGTATGAAGGCGACAGAAGAGAAGTTCTATAGCCAGTTCGAGGGCATTCCGGTAGGCACCTACGAAGTGACAAAATCTTCTCCGGCGGGGGAGAATGAGATCGAAGCCATCAGTGGCGCGACGATTACCTCCCGTTCGGTGACAAACGGTGTGAATGCGGCGATGGCGTATTTTGGAACACTGGAAGGAGGTGGAGACAGTGAGTGATCTACGTATTGGTGAGCGTCTGAAAAACGGAATTCTGATCGAGAATCCGACGTTTGTGCTGATGCTGGGTATGTGTCCGACCCTAGCCGTCACGACCTCCGGGATCAACGGTATCGGTATGGGTCTATCGACAACGGTGGTGCTGACGCTTTCAAATTTATTGATTTCGATTTTGAGAAACGTGATTCCGGATCGCGTGCGTATGCCGGCCTTCATCGTGGTGGTGGCCTCGTTTGTGACGATGGTGCAGTTTTTGATGCAGGGCTATGTGCCGTCGCTGTATGAGAGCTTGGGAATCTATATTCCGCTGATCGTGGTAAACTGCATTATCTTGGGACGCGCGGAGAGCTTCGCATCCAAGAATCCGATCATCCCTTCGACCTTCGACGGGCTCGGGATGGGGCTTGGCTTCACCCTTTCTTTGACGGTATTGGGGTCTCTGCGCGAGCTTTTGGGCTCCGGACAGATCTTCAAGGTACAGGTGCTGCCTCTGGCGGATGCCGCAGCGGGCAAGGCAGGCTATACGCCGATTTCGATCTTCGTGTTGGCGCCCGGCGCATTTTTGGTGTTGTCGGTCATTGTAGCGGTCATGAACGTGGTGCGCAAGAAAATGGACGAGAGGGGTACGCCCCTGGCGCCGGCGCAGGGCTGCCTGACCGGTGAATGCGAGGGCTGCGCCTTCGTGTCGTCCTGCACCGGAAAATCTCAGAAACCGTCGGATACGCAGGAGTAGGAAAGGAGGAAACCATTGAAGGAATTATTTGTTATTTTAGTCGGCAGCTCCATCGTCAACAACGTCGTGTTGAGTCAGTTTTTGGGACTGTGTCCGTTTTTTGGCGTTTCGAAAAAGATTGAGACGTCGGCCGGTATGGGCGGCGCCGTTATCTTTGTTATCACGCTGGCCTCTTTTGTGACCTCCTTGATCTACAATTTCATTTTGGTGCCGACCGGCTTTGAATATCTGCAAACGATCGTGTTCATTCTGGTGATCGCGGCGCTGGTGCAGTTCGTGGAAATGTTTCTGAAGAAGAATATCCCGTCTCTGTATTCGTCGCTGGGCGTGTTTTTGCCGCTGATCACGACCAACTGCGCCGTGCTCGGCGTGGCGATCAACAATATTGGCAATTATTACAACGATGAAGCCCTGAGCATTGGGATGAAGATTTTCTATGGCGTTGTCGATGGCTTTGCAACGGCGGTGGGCTTTACGATTGCCATTGTGATCATGGCTGGTATTCGTGAAAAAATTGAATTCAATGACATTCCCGAACCGTTTCAGGGGTCTGCGATCGTGTTGGTGACGGCTGGATTGATGGCAATTGCGTTCTTCGGATTTTCGGGCGTGATTTAAGGAGGGAGACGTATGAGTACAACAGGCGTAATATTAGCGATGGCGATTGTCGGCGCAACCGGCTGTATCATCGGCTTTTTCCTTTGCATTGCGTCGGAAAAGCTGGCGGTAGAGGTGGATCCGCGCGAGTCGGCCATTTTGGACGTGCTGCCCGGCAACAACTGCGGCGGCTGCGGCTATGCGGGATGCTCAGGTCTGGCGGCGGCGATCGTGGCGGGCGAAGCGCCGGTGAACGGCTGTCCGGTCGGCGGCGACCCGGTAGCGGCAAAGGTAGGAGAGATCATGGGCGTGTCGGCGGAGGCCGGAAATCGGCAGGTGGCCTTTGTCAAATGCGCTGGCACCTGCGAGAAAGCAAAGAACAATTACAACTATACGGGTATCGAAGATTGCTCGGCGATGGCTTTTGTGCCGGGCGGCGGGCCGAAAAGCTGCGACTATGGCTGCATGGGCTTTGGAAGCTGCGTGAAGGCCTGTCCCTTCGATGCGATCCATATTATCGATGGAATCGCAAAGGTGGACAGGGAGGCCTGCAAGGCCTGCGGAAAGTGTATCGAGGCTTGTCCGAAGCATTTGATCGAATTTATTCCGTATGAAGCGAAATTTGCTGTGGCGTGCAGCTCGCATGACAAGGGACGGGATGTGATGGCGGTGTGCGACACCGGCTGTATTGCCTGCCATCTCTGCGAGAAGAGCTGCAAGTTTGATGCCGTGCATGTCGAGGACAACGTGGCGCATATCGATCAGGGGAAGTGCAAGCGGTGCAGCCTTTGCGCGCAGAAGTGTCCGAAGAAGGTGATTCCTCAGCTTCATGGCAAACCGATCGTTCCGAAGGCCAAGCCTGCGGAAAAACAGAGTGCATGAGAAAAATCCTGGTCAGAAAGGAGAAGGCAAGGAATGAAAATCAAACGATGGAGAGGCTGCGTGAGTTTGCTGCTGGCCGTGGCGCTTGTATTGACCGGAGTGACACTTCCACAAACCAAAGCGGAAGCGTCCACAGCGTATATGCGCAAGCTGGGAGTGACTTTTGGCATCAAAAAAGGGAAACCGTACCACTTCAAGCAAAAGCTGACAGGCGTTGGCAGCAAGGATATTACCTGGACTATGCGTGACTTCAAAGACAGAAAGTCCAAGAAGAGCGGATATCGTGAGCTGACAGTGGTGCTGGATTTCAAGAGCAATTTTTCCCTGTCTCCGGTGGAAGTGGATGCGGTTACGAGCACAGCCTATTCCCGGAAAAACCACAATTCTGGAGCCAATATGTGGTATGCGGTTGTGGATGGAGAGACGGGACGCGATGTGGAAGAGAAGAGCGACTTGAAGGTGAAGGTGAAGTCCAAGCGACTGAATTACAAATACAATACCTTCTATGGTTCCGATCTTCAAACCTGGCAGAATGTCGTCTATCTTTGGAGCAGCCGTTTGACGATTACCTATCCGGCGGATTATGAGGATCTTTGCATCGGATTTGGTGGCGGCAATGTCCTTTCCGGGGATCTGACAAAGGCAGACGGCGGATTTTGGACTGGAAAGACGCCATTCGGAAAGACGACTCACTACACCAAGGGCAAGGCCAACAGTCGTTGGGTGAGAATCTCTTCGCTGAGATAGATTTGCACTGGCAAAAGAAAGGATCCCCGGTCTTCATGCGGATGAAGCCGGGGATTTGTGTTTGATGGATTTCTCTTGGTGGACAATTGTATGCTTTGTCAATATTCTTTGTACGGATACTTGCTGGAAAAACCGGAGGAATAATGCAGCGCATTGTCTTCTGTGATGAAGATAGCCTCGATGGAGGGGTCTGCTTCGACATAGGACATTCCATCCTCTAGGCCCATCAAAAACACCATGGTGGAGAGCGCGTCGCCGTCCGCGGAGGACTGGCTTAAAATGGTGACGGAATGGAGTCCATTGTCGCAAGGGTAGCCGGTATGTGGGTCGATGATATGGTGATAGAGGACTCCGTCGGCTTCGAAATACCGCTGGTATACGCCACTCGTCACGACCGATTCATCTTCCACATCGACCGAGACGATTGGAGTTCCATCGTCCGAAAACGGCTTTTGGATGCCAATGGTGTAGTCGGTATGATCGGGTTTTTGGCCGAGCGTCAGCACGTTGCCACCCAGGTTGATCAGACCCGAGGTAATCCCTTCGTTTTCGAGATATTCTTTCATCTTGTCGGCAATGTATCCCTTTGCGATCCCTCCTAAATCAAGGGCTGCGTGGGGGTCGTTTAATGTGACCGTATTCCCGTCCGCAACGACGTTTTTGTAATCGACGTGTTTGGCAGCTTTTTTGATTTCTTTGGTCTTTGGAACCGTTTGCTTTTCAAAAGCCCACAGCGCCGACAGTTTTCCAATCGTAATATCAAAGCGTCCGCCAGATTTTTCGCCATAGGAGAGTCCTTTTTGGATCAGCTCTGCTGTTTCGGGATGCACCTCGATGGGTTCAAGGGGATGGGCGTTTATCTTTGAAACATCGCTGTCCGGCAGCGTGTTTGAGAAGTAGGATTCAAAGGTCTGCGCCATCTCCATACAATGGGACAGGGCATATTGCTTGGATGAGTCGTAGAGGGTGATGCCGATCACCGTGTCAAAATAGAAGCCGCTGTCGGAGATGGTGGCGGGTTTCTTCGGCGCGCATCCGGAGAGCGTCGGAATCTGTGCCGATAGAAATAGGATCGTACAAAAGAATAAGAGTGCGGGGATAGTTTTTTTCATAATCTGACCTTGATTCGCTGATGGGTAAGGTGGTTTGCCGTGCTTGACAAGCCACTTCGTCTACTATATCATATTTTGAAGATTTTGTAACTATCCTAAATGGGAGGAAAAAGCATGAAGAACGCGAAGGAGCTGCGGCGTAGAATGAAGTGGATGCGGCGGTTCAAAAGCCGCGGCTTTGGCGGAGTATTTTTGCTCAAAGACAAATCCCATCGTATTTTTCGAAACGTGGAGGCGCTGCTTCAGAAATATCCCAATATACATGATCTGCTGGTCTATTATCCGATTGATTATGAGCTTCCTTTGCTTTCTTTGTACGGACGGCTGATCGGAGCTTATCGGCTGTTCTTTCCTGTGACGGGCGAGAGCGAGCTTTCCTTCTATCAGGTCAAAAGCTTGGATGAGAATAGCTTTATTCAGGGGAAGATGGGGATTTTTGAGCCGAAGGACCGAAGCAATTCCCGTTTTCAACCGTCCGCTGCGGCGGCCATCGTGCCGGGCCTTGTGTTTTCGAAGAAAAACAAAGGGAGGGTTGGCTATGGAGGCGGCTACTATGATCGCTTTCTGGCGGAATATCCAGAGCTTTTGAAGATCGGCGCCTGCTATGAGTTTCAATTGATCGAAAATATGAAGGGCGAATGGAAGGGTTCTATTCTGCCGCAGCATCAAGGAGATATTTCAATGGATCGGATTGCTACCGAGAATGGAATCTACTTTGGAAACGATCCCCGGTTTAGCGAGTCGTATTGGATGAGGAGATATGAATGAATAATCATGCAGCAGTAGAATCAGAGAGGCAGAGGGATTTTTTGCGAAAGGCCAGAGCGCTTGTCGAAGC
>JAFUXY010000334.1 GCA_017477005.1 Lachnospiraceae bacterium
TCAAAGGTGTCCAAAATGCTCTGCTCCGGCTCCTCGGTCGCCAGACTCACCGCCACGATCACGACAGCGGACAGCAAAAACGCAGGCAAAAGTTCATATAGATCGAAGGCGCCCCCCATCGGACGCACCAGATATTTCCAGACAAAGACGCTCACCCCGCCGGTCAACATCCCCGCAATGGCCGCAAGCCTTGTCGTCCTCCGCCAAAACAGCGAAAACAGCATGATCGGCCCAAAGGAAGCGCCGAATCCGGCCCACGCAAAGGACACAATCGTAAACACCGAGGAATTCGGATCCCTCGCAATGACCATGGCCACGATCGCGATGCCAACCACCGTCAGTCTCGCCGCCAACACCCTCTGCGCATCCGTCAGCTTCATACCGACTACGTCGATCAGCAGATTTTGAGACACCGAAGAAGATGCCGCCAAAAGCTGGGAATCCGCCGTTGACATCGTACAAGCCAGAATACCCGCCAAGATCAAGCCGCCGATCAGCGCCAGAAGGACGCCATGCTCGCTCAAAATCCCGGCAATCTCAATCAAGATCCGCTCCGATTCGGAGGTCGTCTCATAATGAGACACCACGCCCGACAGCGAAAGGGAATAGCCGATCACGCCGATCAAAATCGCCACGCCCATAGAGATCACGACCCAGATGCTCGCGATCCGTCTCGCCAACGTCACTTCGTTTTCATCCCGGATCGCCATGAAACGAAGCAGGATATGGGGCATTCCGAAATAACCTAGCCCCCACGCCATCGTAGAAACAATGGTCAAAAATCCATAAGGCCCGCTTTCTCCGGTCGCCGTATTCGCGCTCGTAGTCATCGACAAATAGCCTTCTACTGCCTTTGCGTTGTTGATGACCACATCCATGCCACCGGCCGCGTCGATTCCGTAGAAGACCACGACGATCAAGGCGATTGTCATAACAATGGACTGGATCAGGTCGGTGGTACTCGCCGCCAGAAACCCGCCCAACATCGTATATCCCGAGATAATCAACCCCGAGATCACCATCGCCGGGAAATAATCAATCCCAAACAACGAGGAAAACAGCTTCCCGCAGGCCGAAAACCCACTGGCGGTGTACGGAATGAAGAAGACCAGGATCACCAGCGCCGACATCGCCAACAGCACGTTGGTCGAATCGTTGTACCGGTTTTTGAAAAACTCTGGAATCGTAATCGCGTTTCCGGCTGCCTGCGAATACTGCCGCAGCCTCTTCGCCACGATCAGCCAGTTGACATAGGTACCCAGCGCCAGTCCGATCGCCGTCCAACCAGGATCGGCAATACCTGCGATCAGCGTCAGCCCCGGCAGCCCCATCAAAAGCCAGCTTGACATATCGGAAGCCTCCGCCGACATTGCCGTCACGATCGGCCCAAGGGTACGACCGCCCAAATAAAAATCGTCTGAATTTTTGTTCTTTTTGGAAAAATAAATCCCAATACCGACGACCACCGCCATATAGGCGAGGATCGACACAATGATCAACATCTGTGAAGAACTCATAGTCTCACCTAAAAATCCTTTTTCGATAATATTGCCTGATCATTCGTGAACTCCTCGCCGGACACCTCCTCGAATTTGTGAAGCAGCTGCTCGATCGTGAGGTTTTTCTTCTCTTCTCCGGCGATATTCAAAATGATCTTTCCTTCGTTCATCATGATAATGCGATTTCCATAATGAATCGCATCCCGCATATTGTGCGTCACCATCATCGTCGTCAAATGGTGCTCGGACACAATCCGCTGCGTCGTCTCGAGGACGGTTTTCGCCGTCTTGGGATCGAGCGCCGCCGTATGCTCATCCAACAGCAATATCTTCGGCTTGCGCAACGTCGCCATCAAGAGCGTCAGCGCCTGCCGCTGTCCGCCGGACAACAGCCCCACCTTCGCCGACATACGCTCCTCGAGCCCTAGCGAAAGCTCCGCGAGCTTTTCGCGGTATTCCTCCCGCTCTTTCTTGGTAATCCCCCAGCGAAGCCCCCGGCGTTTGCCTCGCCTGGCCGCCAGCGCCAGATTTTCGTCAATCCCCATGGAAGCCGCCGTGCCGGTCATTGGATCCTGAAACACGCGGCCAAGGTATTTGGCACGCCGGTACTCGGACAGCCCCGTCACATTGATATCGTCAATCACGATGGCCCCCTCGTTCACCGGCCAGGTCCCCGCGATCGCATTCAGCATCGTAGACTTCCCGGCGCCGTTTCCGCCGATTACCGTCACAAATTCCCCTTCTTCGATCCGCAGGGAAACCCCGTCCAACGCCAGCTTCTCATTGATCGTGCCGGGATTGAAGGTCTTTCGAATGTTTTTCAGCTCTATCATGAGATCTTGTTCCCCCTTCTTCCCGCCTTCGCAAAGGAATTGTTGGCCTTTTCCTTCAAATACGGTACCGCCAGGAAGACCGCCACAATGATCGCAGTGAACAGCTTGAGGTTGTTGGTCGGCATCCGAAGCCACAGCACCACGCCGATTGCAATATAATACAGAATCGCGCCAACGACCACAAAGAGCAGACGAATACTGAAGTTCATCCGTTTGCCGACCAGCGCGTTTCCGATCACCTCGCCAATGATCACGGCCGCCAAGCCAATCACGATGGCACCGCGGCCCATATTGATATCGGAAAAGCCCTGATACTGGGCCAAAATCCCGCCGGACAGTGCCACAAACCCATTGCTGAGTGCCAGAGCCAGCACCTTCATACTATCGATATTGATGCCCTGCGCCCGGCTCATCGCCGGATTGGTACCGGTCGCGCGGATCGCGCTCCCCTGCTCGGTCCCGAAATACCAGTACATCAGAGAGATCAACACCAGAATAATCACTCCAGTCACCAGCAGCGTCTTCGGGATGTAGCGCAGCGACACCAACAGATTGTATTGCGTCACGGAAAGCGCCATATTGGCCGCTCCCCCCATGATGTTCAAATTGATCGAATAGAGCGCGATCTGGAGCAGGATCCCTGCCAAAATATCCGGTATCCCGAGCATCGTATGCAAAAGCCCGGTCAGAAGCCCCGCCAACACTCCGGCCGCGAAAGCCACCGCCAGAGCCGCCGGCGCCGACCAACCTGAAATGATCAGCACTACCGTCACAGCGCCGCCCGTAGCGATCGACCCGTCCACCGTCAGATCCGCAAAATTCAAAATCTTATAGGTCAAAAAAACACCCAGCGCCATAATGCCCCAGATCAACCCCTGCGCGATATTGCCGGGCAGCGCCGAAAACAAAACTCCGATATCCATACATCTGATCCTTTTTGTGGAAAACGTTCCACCTGTACGGTTGCCAAAAAATTTCACAACCCCGGGCGAAAGGGAATGTAAAAGACCTGTACCCTATCTTCCGCACGGGGTTGTGGCAATAAAAACCCAAATCTCAAATCCGCTATTTCAGATGGATCACTCTTCCTCTTCCGAAACCTCCATCGCCTCATAGCCTGCAATTGGCTCGATGCCCAGCTCCTCGCAGATTTGGGGATTGTACTTCTTGGTCAGATCCTTCGCATAACCAATCTCTGTGGTCGCCGGATCTGTGCCATTCTCAAGAATATCCGCCGCCATCAGGCCAGCCTGATAGCCCATATCGTAGTAGGAAATGGACAGAGTCGCTACGCCGCAGCCCTCCATGATCCCTTCTTCGCCAGCAATGATCGGTGTCTTCGCCGGAAGCGCGATCTCGCGGATAATGCCCGTGCAGCTCGCCGCCGTGTTGTCTGTAGGAATATAGATCACATCACTGTCCTGGCAGGCTGTCTCCGCTACGGAAGATACGTCGTTGGAATCCGCAAAGGTGTATTCCGTCACCGTATAGCCTTCGTCCTCCAGATAGCCCGTGATCACCTCGCTCTGATACTTGGAATTCGGCTCCGCCGTGCAGTACAAGATACCTACATTCGGATACGTATCCGCCGGGAACCACTCTGCCACCATATCCGCCTGCTGATCGAGTGGCGCCAGGTCTGAATACCCCGTCACGTTCATACCGGTCGTGCCGCTCCAATCATCGATCGAAAGCGCGGTCGCATAGTCCGTGATCGACGTACCCACAACAGGGATATCCGCCGTCGCGGCCTGCGCCGCCTGCAAAGCCGCCGTCGCATTGCCCATGATCAGATCTACACCAGAGCTCACAAAGGTATTGGCGATCGTCGCGCACTGCGCAGAATCTCCAGCCGCGTTCTGCACGTCCACCTCTACATTGTCACCCAACTCGTCCGAAAGAGCTGTTTCAAAGCCTTCGGTCGCCGCATCCAACGCCGGATGCTGCACCAACTGCACAACGCCGACCGTATAGCTGTCGCCCGTAGGTTCTGTGACTTCCTCCGTCACCTCGACCTCTTCCGCCTCGTCGTCTGCCGCTTCCGTGTCTCCTGTGTCCTCCGCAGCTGTGTCGGTGCTTTCTTCTGTCGTCGCCTCAGTGGAATCCGTGCTTGACGTACTCGCGCTGCCTCCACAACCGGAAATGGCCAAGGCAAGCGTGCCAGCCAGAGCCAGAGCCATCAGTTTCTTGAATTTCATACTTCTTTCCTCCTATTGGCTTTCGCGGAATGCAGACGACCCTTGCCTCTGCATCCCCCTATAACGCATACCGGACAAGTTTAGCACCTACCCCAAACCCGTGTCAACACTTTTCTATGCACCTTGCCTGAGTCCTGCCCAAAATCACGCTACTCGATCTCCGCCAAGCTGGCGTAAAACACACGTACACCGAACCGCTCCCGCAGGAAGAACAGCCGGATCCGCACGGAAATTTTCTCCTTCTCAGGATGCGCCAGATGAATCACATCCTCCGCCCCGGTCAGCGGAGAAGCCACCGCCGCCTCAAACAACTTCGCAAAGGTGCCATGGTGTACGGTCTCGAGATCATTGGAGATCACCAAGGCCGCCTCATCGTCCTCGGGTACCACCTTGCGCCCCAAAAGCCGACAATACTGCTCATTCATACGGATCAGGCGGATCTGCCCATCGAGCTCCACCTCATAAAAGGCCACCGGCCCAAGTATATTGTTGACCACCACATCCGAAAACAGGTTTTCATCGAGAAATTCCCGCACATGCACCGGATCGAGATTCGAAATATAGATCCCGTCGTAGTCCACCTTCTCTTCTTCGGAGAGCAGCCGTTCAAATTCATCCACCGACATCGGCCGATAGAAATAAAAACCCTGCGCATAGACGCAGCCCATCGCCGTCAAAAAACGAACCTGTTCCTCGGTCTCCACGCCCTCGATAATCGTAGGAATCTGGAGCGACCTGGCCATATTGACCACGCTCTCCAAAATACTCACACCCTTGTTGATATTGGACATATCCATATGAAGAAACTTCATATCGATCTTCAATATGTCGATCGACAGATCCTTCAGGGTGTTCAACGACGAATAGCCGGAACCAAAATCGTCCATCAGCACCGTGAATCCGTTTTCCCGCAGCTTGTTGATCTGCTCGTCGATCTTTTCATCGTCCTCGACATAGGCGCTTTCGGTAATCTCAACCTCCAAAAGCTCGATGGGCACCTCGTATTTCTTCAGGATTTCCTTGAGAAAGCCCGTGACGTCCATCGTGA
>JAFUXY010000335.1 GCA_017477005.1 Lachnospiraceae bacterium
GACGAGCCAAGCCCCGCTTCATTGGAAAACACGCCTCGCTTGCAGCCAAGCGTAATCACCTGTTTCAAGGTAATCCCCGCGGCGCCGCCCCAGGCTGCCTTTCCGGTAAAAGCATTTGAGAAGATGGCGATGAATGCGTCGTCAATCCTGCCGAAATTCTTCAAAATAATAATGAGCGACCCAAGCACGAAGGCCACGACCATGAATGGCACAATGCTTTCAGCCACGACAGCGATTCGCTGCAGTCCACCGATCACGATGATGCCGACCAGGATCATCAGGACGATACCGGTCAAAAGGGTGTAGAGAGTGACCGAGGAGCTGCCGTCGCTCGAAGTATAGAGAATATGGGAGGACAGCGGCTTGATGTCGAAGGCAGAGGTGAAATTGACAACGATCTTGTTGACCTGTCCCATATTTCCAATGCCGAACGAAGCCAGCGTCGCGCAGAGCGCAAAGAGGATCGCCAGCACGCGGCCGACTCCTTTGAGCCCCGGATAGCCGCCGAGTCCGTCGGAAAGGTAATACATTGCTCCGCCGGACCACTCGCCTTCTTTGTTTTTTCTGCGGAAATAAATCCCAAGGATGTTTTCGGAATAATTGGTCATCATCCCGAAGAACGCCGCGACCCACATCCAAAAGATCGCGCCCGGCCCACCGGCCGTAATCGCAGCGGCCACGCCCGCGATATTTCCTACGCCGACAGTCGCGGCGAGCGCCGTACAGAGCGCCTGAAACTGCGAAATGGAAGCGTGCTCATTGGTGCGACCCTTGACCTTTTTGTCGAAGAGGCTGCCAAGGGTCTTTTGGATCCAGTGTCTTGCGTGGGTGATTTGGAAGAACCCGGTCAGGCAGGTCATTACAATGCCAACCGCGATCAGCAGCCACACGCCAAGGCTCGTCCATACAAAGGTATTGACCTTGTCGTTGAAGATGGTCAGGTTTTCAAGAAATGAGTTTTTTGCCAGGGTTTCAAAAGCTGAATTCATAGGAATACTCCTTTGTGAAATGAAAAGTACGCTTCATTATACCATATATTGTCAAGTGGGGAAATTTTGTGCGGTTTTGCACATGAAATATCTCGTAGAATGTGGTATGATGTGGGGAGTTTATGAACAACTCCGTTGGATAGAATTCGTGTGCATGGTTTTATTAGGCAATTTCTAAATTCGTTTACTATAATAGGAAAGCCGCATAGGGTTTTTGGCTCAATCCACACAAAGCAATAGGAGAGGAAACGAAATATATGAAAAAAATACTAATTGGCGTGTGGGCTGCGATCCTTAGCCTGTGTCTCGTGATACTGGGTTATTATTTGGCAACGAGGAACCGCTATCAAACGTCGGGGGAGAGCACGTCTGGCGATCCGGTCGTGGTGAATAATACCGCAGAAGCCCCGGTCGCAGCGAACAATGACCCGGTAGTCGTCAACAACGACTCCGATGTTCATGTAGTCAAAGAGGACGATTCCGACGAGATCAGGGTAATCAAAAACGATACGAAATCCAAGTCTTCTGCGAAGCCTTCGATCCGTTTGTGTCCGCAGACTCCGGATACGTCCGGTATGTACCAGCTTCCGGTATCGGCGGCGAAGGCCTCCTCGACCATTGACCAATCCAGCAAAAATGTGTCCAATTATGCAATGTACATGTTTGACGGAAATGATCAAACCTCTTGGCAGGAGGGTGTCAGCGGATACGGGATCGGGGAAAACATAGATATATTTTTTGAAGACAAATATGAAATCAATTACATTGGATTCAAATTCGGCAACTGGAAAAACGACAAATATTATTATGGAAACGCCAAACCCAAAACCTTATTTTTCGAAGTCGATGACGTGAAAAACGACGATGTCGTGAGGGAACAGGTGGAATTTCCCAATTCCAATTGGGGCATCGACTGGGTCGAAGTCAAGAATATCAAAAGGACAGACCATATGAAGCTCACGATCGTGGATGTCTATCCAGGAACGTCTTATGAAGATACCTGTATCACAGATATTTTGGTGTTTGGAAAAGGTAGGTAATGTGAAAAAACGAAAAAATACACTCGTTTGGCTCGTCTTTGCTTCTCTGGCAATCATACTGGTGTTCGGAGCAGTATCTCTGGGAATACGATTCAAACAAAGAGAACCCAATGGGCAGGATGTTGTCGCCAAAAGCAAGTCAGAATGTGCAAGTTATTCCGTGACAGTTCCTGATGATGCGGCAGAGGAAATCCGAGTTGTCGCGATTGAAAGAGAAGAAGCGGCTTCGGCCAAATCAGTCGAGCCAAAGAAAAAGCAAAAAGCAAAGTCAAAGCCGATAAAAAACTATCAAGCAGGCGATCTGGTGGGAAAAAACATTTCCCCAAAAAAATTAGACAAGTGGTTTTTGCAGACAGCGATCCGAGAGGGTGATGCCGTCTACAATCGGATCATTGGAAAGTCCTATCGTCCCAACGACAATGTGGCGTTGAGCGATCTGCGTTATTTGAAGATGGTTCATGTCAATTTCGATCACAAAACCCAGGTCGGAGAAATGATCGTCAACGCTTCTATCAGCGAAACGACCATGCAGGTTTTCAAGGAACTGTATCTGGCAGGATATGAGATCGAACAGATGAGGCTCGTGGATGATTTTTGGGCGGGAAGCGGCGATGCGTCGGATTTTGAATCCATCGATCACAACAACACCTCCTGTTTCAATTACCGGGAAGTCACAGGCGGCACCTCCTTGTCCAACCATGCCTATGGATGCGCTATCGATCTCAATCCGCAGCAAAATCCTTATGTCCGAATTGCGGACGGACAAAAGCACTGGTCACATACGAATGCAGATCCCTATATCGACCGCACCAACCAGGATCCGCATGTGATCAAGGAAGGAGATATTTGCTGTTCGACCTTCAAAAAATATGGGTTTTTCTGGGGAGGAAATTGGACGAATCCGATTGATTACCAACACTTTGAAATAGATCAACATTAGAGAGCCTAGTACTGTCCAACGAACACGAAGTGTGAGTTGATGATCCTAAAGGACTAGCTTCGCGTCGCAGCACTGGCAATCCGAAAACAGAGTAAGTCAGATATTACTTGCAGTAATAGAGGAGGAAGCAAAAATGCAAAAATTCAAAAAGTACCTGTTCGCATGCGTGATTTTATCCCTTGTTTTGCAGGGCTGCAATAAAAATCAAACTGCCTCATCCAAGCCGGAGGAGGAAGAAATTACCGTGACGGTGATTGAAAAGGCTGAGGATGAGAAGGACGAAAAGAAAGAAAAGGCGGCTGCGGAGAAAGAAAACGCAGAAAGCGCAGACAATGCAATAAATGCAGAAAGTACCGGCAATACAGACGGCATAGAAAGCGCAGGAAA
>JAFUXY010000336.1 GCA_017477005.1 Lachnospiraceae bacterium
GACGTGCGTTCAAGGTCAATGCGGCTCCGATGCCGGTCAAAACGATCGCCAGCAAAAGAAAAAGGAGGCGGAGGGGGAGACTCCCCCAGATGGTGCCTCCCAGATCTGCTTCGAAGTCCGGGATAATCATTTTGAACACATTTAGTATGCGGGTGAAGATCAGGCTGAGCAGGAGCTGCGCCGCGTCCAGCGGGATGGTCTGGAACCGTTTCAGGTAGATGTGGATGAAAATCTGTATCACAACAAAGGCCACGTACATGGCAAAGACAGAGTCCCCGAAATTCTTTCCGAAAATCTCAGATGCGCTGTAGGCCATGGACATGATGGGGGATACGCCAAGCTGTGTCTGGGTGTTTAGCGTGAGTCCCAGCGCCAGCACGATATTTCCCAAAAGATATCCGATCCATCTTGCAGCTCTGATTTTCTGATTCATATTCTTCTCGCTTTCCTTAGTTTGTTACGAAATCATTATATACCATCTTTCGCCAAAAAAACAAGCATTAGCAGCGGGCGTATATGGGGAAGGGGGGTAGGTCGCACATCCAAAAGCAATAGTTCCCTCATAGACAGATCGCCTATCCTGTGGTATACTTCTGACCAAGCAGCGGATGAAGTGGTCGAGAAAACGCCTGGCGGGATGCCGGGCGTTTTGCGAAAAGAAGCGGATTTTTTGGGAGCGCAGAGGATATGCAACGCAGGCATACAATATTGCTGGCTGCAGCAGTGGTTTCGTATATGCTTTCCATATGCTTTGGATTGAGCGGTTTTCAGTTCGGATTCGAGCTCTTCAATCCGCTGACGCTCTTTCTGATCTATGCGTTGACGACCTCGATCATTCTGATGCTGCCGACGTTTCAGTTTTCGGCCTTTTTCATCGCAGTGGGCATGTTCTTTCTGGGCATCGGTGAATTTCTGCATTTTTTCTCCCATTACATCCTGCATGACGAGCCCTATACCGACTTCATCCGCATTATCATGCTGATTCCAACGATTTGTCTCGCGTTGAACGAGACCGCTTACTATGCGGACAAGCTGAAAAACCGCAAGCGGGAATTTTCCGCCTTGCTTGTCAGTTCTTTTTGTGTCGCGGCGATCGGCGGAATGATGATCTACAAGCTGTATATCGCGACCGCCGGGGCGCCGGAAAATTTGCCGGATTATTTTTTCCTGGCAATTATTTTTATTGCTTTTTATACGGTGATGATGTGCCTGCAGACCTTTTTCCTGATCGGTTGGAAAATGGTCTGGAAAGGTACGAATATTCTGACCTTTGGCATACTATTCTACGAGATCACCGATATCTGGTATGTGTTCGTGGCGTCGATCGGAAAGACCCCGGACAACAACATCCTTGACCTTCTCTACACCTTTGAAATGCTGATGATGCCGGTCGGCATGCTCATTCAATTGAAAAAGAAATACGTGTTCCCGGTTCGAAAACCGGATTACTCTATTCGGGCGACAATGATTCGGGTCGCAGGGACGGCCGGTCTGATGTCGTTGGCGTTGGGTTTGAATTTGGTTGGATTTTTTTCCAATTTAGAGGTAATGAACATTTTCATCGCTTTGATAGCGTACCTGGTCATGTCGTATCTGCTGAGCAGCAGCGAGCTGGACGAGGCCCGCGTCTCCCGGTTGGCGGCCGAGGAAGCGTCCAAGGCGAAGGGGGATTTTCTCGCCAATATGTCCCACGAAATTCGGAC
>JAFUXY010000337.1 GCA_017477005.1 Lachnospiraceae bacterium
ATCTCTTCGGAAAGCCGCAACGCCAGCGCGCAGTCCTCGTCCACATCCATCAGATAAATCGCACGGAAATCGTCAAACAGGGTATCCTGCAGCTCCTTCTCCGTGACCTGAATCTTGGGCGTGATCCCATTTTCGTCCTCGAACCCATATTTCGAGAAATTGGCGTTCGGATTCACGATCCCCTTTTCCTTGATCAGCTTCTCGAAATCCTCGACCGACATCGGCTGGTAGAAGTAATAACCCTGCGCATAATCGCAGTTCATCTGCCGCAACACATCGAGCTGCTTCTTGTTTTCCACGCCCTCCACGACAACTGGCAGATGCAGAAGCTTCGCCATCTTGACCACGGAATCCAAAATCTCGAAGCCCTTGCGGTTCCCCTCGTCGAGATCGAGGAACATCATATCGATCTTCAGTACGTCGATATTCACGTTTGTCAGCATATTCAGCGAACTATAACCGCTCCCAAAATCATCCATGAAGATCCGGAATCCCAAATCCTGAAGCGTGTCCACCGCATTGTTGACCGCTTTGAATTCTTCTATATAACTCGACTCCGTAATCTCCACTTTCAGGAGCTTCGGATCCAGCTCATAGGTGGTAATGAGTTCGCGGATCACGGCTGGCAGATCAAAGGTATAAATATCCATCCGCGACACATTGATCGAAATCGGCACCGGCGTATTGCCCGCGTCGATCCACTTGCGCAGCCACTTACAGACCTGTTCCCACAGATACAGGTCGAGGTCAGAGACCACGTCGTTTTTCTCCATCACAGGAATGAATTTGTACGGCGGGATCAGCTCGCCGTCATGCACCCATCTCGCCAACGCCTCCGCCCCGACAATCTTTCCCGTTTCAATATCGCACTGCGGCTGAAGATAGAACGTGAATTCCTCGTTGCGAAGCCCTTCTAGCGCCGCCTCCAGACGGTCGGACTCCTCGATTACCTCTGCCATCATCCAATGCTCGTAGATGCACATACGCTCGTGGTAATTCCCCAGGCAATGCGTCGCCGCGATCATCGCCCGATCGTACATATCCTCGACAGACTTCGTCCGGTCTTTGATAATATACACGCCAAAGACCGGCATCACGCCCACGCCGATACGCAGATTTTTGGCACGGTTGACCAAACGATTCGAAAGCCCCGCCACCGTGCTTTTGTCATAGGGCATGACCAGTATGAAATCGTCTCCCCCGATATAACCGCACAGCGCGCCGTCCCGCTTCTCCACCAGCAAAAGCTGCTCCGCCATATCCCGGAGCATATCGTCTCCCCGGGCGCGGCCGTACGTGTCATTGAGCATCTTGAAATGCTCAATATCGATCGCAATGACACAGCATTCCTCCGGATGTTCCGAAAGATATTTCCTCGCCTTCTCGAAAAGCGGCTTGCCCGACACAAGCCCCGTCAACGGGTTGATCCCATTGGCTTTGTCCGCGGCCGCCTGCAGCTCATCCATCAGCTTGCGCTGCTTGTCGTAGAGCGCGATCGTGCTGGCCACCCGAAACGAAACGATTGTGAAATTGAAAGGCTTGATAATGTAATCAATCGCACCCAATCGATTCGCCTTGCTGATATATTCCTCGGAATACTCCGCCGTAATCATAATCACCGGAATCTTTGAGATCCAACCTCGTTCGTTCATTATCTCCAAGACATCGAAGCCGTCCTTTTTGGGCATCACAATATCGAGAAGTACGATCGCCACCCGGTCGATGATTTCCTCCAGGATCGACAGTGTTTCCTCGCCATCCCTCGCCTCGAATACCTCGTAATCATTTTTCAAAATGTCTACCAGCATCCTTCGGTGGATGTTCGTATCATCCGCCAACAAAACCGTCCGTTTTGCCTCCCCCATAAACTCCCCCCAGATTCCACTTTTTGTAATTATTCGTAACTATTCAGCCTGAACGCAAGCGTTCGTCTGCCAATGTTTTCATATATGACTGAATAGTTACTTATTTTGCAAAATAAGCGTCTACGCCGTTCGCCATCCCCTGCACCATTTTCTTCTGTCCATCCGCCGAGGACATGAACTCATCGTCAAATACGTTCGTCATGAAGCCCATCTCGATCAGCGTCACAGGCACCGTGCTCCAGTTCGTGCCAGTTAGATCGTCCCGCGGCACCAGTCCCCGGTTTCGTATGCCTGTCGCCTGACAGTAATAATCCAGAATGCACTTCGACAAACGCTCACTGTCCGCAGACAGATAACCCACATAAGGATTGGTCGCTGAAGGATAGAGCGCGCTCGCGCCGTGCGCCGACGCCGTCGCGCCGTCCGCGTGGATACGGATCACCACATCACACCGCTTGTTGAGCTTCTTTGCGCGGGCCATATTGCCGATGTCCGCATCCGCCGTACGGTGGCTCATAATCACCTGATAGCCACGGTTTTTCAACTCCTGCTCGAGCGCCAACCCGATCTCCAGATTCAGCTGGTACT
Organism: Lachnospiraceae bacterium; assembly: GCA_017477005.1. Lineage (GTDB taxonomy): Bacteria > Bacillota > Clostridia > Lachnospirales > Lachnospiraceae > RGIG4930. The sequence goes on from JAFUXY010000337.1 coordinate 2,454, forward strand.
CAGGCTTCCGCGTGGACACACCGGACGTGCCACCCGACATAATCGCCTTGGTCGTCGAAGACCCCGGGCCAATCGGCTCCACCCCGGGATGCGCCACGCTCTGGTGCCCGGGATCGATCCCTATCACATATTCAAACTTGACCGCCACCGTGACGCTGACCCTCTCGCCCCCTGCGGACGCTGTGATCCTGGCCTTTCCGGTGCGTACCGCCCGGACCCGTCCGTTCGCCGTCACCTTCAAGACCTTGGTGTTCGAGGATTTCCAAGAAGCCTTTCCCCGATTGACCGCGAACACCATCTGCTCGCCCACGATCATCGTCGTTTTTTTCGCTGTAAACGCCAGCGCCGCCTTTGCTTCCGTTTCCTGCGACTGACCCGGCCAAAAGACTGCCGCCACACCCGCCAAAACGAGGCCAAGCACCACCGCCAAAGCCAGTATGCGCCTTGCGCCCGCAAGCCATCTGTTTCTCATACGTCCCACTCCCATATCTCTCCACAGGATTGACCCGTCAACCGAATCCCTGTCAACGTATATTATCAAAATATCATCTCAAAATAATCACTGTTCATTATAGTTTGAATCGAAGTATAAATCAATGGTTTTGTGCATTACTTTCCCAAAATTATTTCCACCTGTACGGTTGCCATCCGAAAAGCGTGTTCTCCATATTTGCCCTTGTATTTTGGTGCCGATTGCCAAACAATATGAAATCCCTTTAGACACCCTGAAAAAAGGGAGCAGGGAGCGATGTCTCCTGCCCCCTATTTGGTAAAGCTTTTAGCGAACGCCATCCCCTGTGAATCCGCAGACCTTGTCAAAGTACAGACTTCCAACGGAAACACCTATTTTTATGACGACACCAGAAGCATCATCGTTGATACGGAAGGAAACACGATTCATTATCATGGCCGCCTCTGCGACGTGAAGGCAGAAAATCTCCCTCTTTATCTCGAGGAATTATTCGAATCGGTACTTCTGGCCAAAGAAAAGTTCAACAGAGACGTGGATTTCGACCAAAAAGAAGACATTATCTGGACACGATTTTGAAAGGGTACGCATGTGGATAGAGAGGGGCTTAACCCCTCCCTAAGAAAACTATGCTACGGATCACTTATTTGCGGGGCTTTTAACGTATAGTATTCGGAAAAAAACTTCGCTCTTGCCTCTTCATCGAAAGAAGCTTTCTTCACGTCATCATATCTGCCAGCCGAAACAAGCCAGCCGAACAATTCCGCTGTCTGCTTCTCACCTCTCGCCATGCCTCGCTTCTCGCCCCGTTTCTCGCC
>JAFUXY010000338.1 GCA_017477005.1 Lachnospiraceae bacterium
GACGATTACCACGAACGTGATCGGAGCTAATCACCTGCTTTCGCTGGCGGCTACAAAGGGGTGCCAGCGGTTTGTCTATGCGTCTTCGGTTGAGGTGTATGGAGAAAACCGAGGGGATGTGGAGCGGTTCGATGAACATTACCTTGGATACATCGACTGCAACACGATGCGGGCCGGATACCCGGAGAGCAAGCGGACGGGGGAGGCTTTGTGCCAGGCTTATCTGGCAAAATACGGACTGGATGTGGTGATCGTGCGGTTTGCACGCACCTATGGGCCGACGCTCTTGGAGTCCGATACCAAGGCCATCTCGCAATTCATCCACAAAGGCGTGGACAGAGAAAATATTGTCTTGAAATCGGAGGGCAATCAGTTGTATTCTTATAGTTATGTGGCGGACGCGGCAGCAGCTTTTTTGTATTCTTTGCTTTACGGAAGGACGGGAGAGGCGTATAATGTTGCTGACGAGGGCAGCGATGTCAGTCTGAAGGATTTGGCGCAGATCGTGGCGGATTACACTGGAAAACTGGTGGTGTTCGAATTGCCGGATGCCAGGGAGAAAGCAGGGTATTCCACTGCGACGAAGGCGATGCTTGACGCGTCGAAGCTCCGGTCGCTGGGCTGGAACGCGCATTTTGATATGAAGGCCGGGATTGAGAGGACGATAGAGATGCTGTCAAAAAAGAGGTAGGATGCTGTCGAATAGCCGTTTTTCGCTAAGAGGTAGATTAGATGATTAAATTGATGTGTGTGTCGTTGCTGTGTGGGTTTGTTGCTGCTTTTTTCTTTATTTTGTACGTGCTGGCGTTGTACAGGCGGGATCAGGAGGCGGATCGGATCAAAAAGAAAAAAGAGCTGATGCGCCAAGAGAGGGTCGCGAAGCTCAAAGTGATGCTTGACAAGATCGAGCATCCGGAGAACTATCCGGAGGAAAACGAAGAGGGAGAAGAAGGCGAAGGCGAGGAGGGCGAAGAAGGCCAGAAGGAAGAAGAGATCGAAAAGGGCAAGGTGGCCTGAGAAGGCCGGATCAGACATCCTCCTTCCGCAAAAACCGCCCGACGTCTTCGATGATGAGCTGGAGATCCTGCAGGTTGGAAAACACGTCTTCGCTTTCAAGAGAATGGTTTGCGCCCAGGATGGTCTTGAGGCGGAGGCGTTTGCGTTCGCAGCTTTCTAGGACGACATCTGTGTTGACCCATGAATCTGCTGTGCCGTGGAAGATCAGACCATTGTGGTCTTCGATCAGGGAAAAGGTCTGTTCGAGCGGCGTGAAATACAATTGCCGGGCCGGAACCTGGTGCTTGGTGGAGTAGATGGCGGCGGCCACGGTGCCGATGCTTTTGGAGATGAATACGATTTCATTGTACGCCGGGAAATCAATGAATTTGAGCTGGTCTTCTGCCTGTCCAACGGCAATCTGAAACGAGGTCATCAGAGCCTCCCGGTTTCCTTTGAGCTTGTGCGGAAAGCCGGAAAATTCCAACGCTTTGACTTTGTAGCCATATTGCTGGGCGAGCTTGCCCGAGTGGTATAGAAGAGGGTGGTTTTTGGTGTATCCAATGCCGGGAAATAGGACGGCAATTCTGCTGATCATGGTGGGTGGTTGCTCCTTTCGTTTTTTGACAAGTTAAGGAAACGCTTTAATCAGCGTTTCCTTAATTTGATTATAGCACTGTACCTAAAGGATTAAAAGCAAAAAAATAGTGAATTTCATGCACGGATGTGGTATGATAAACAAGTATGTTGTCTCAATCAACGATGACGTTGATGGATAAGGCCGACGAGGATGGGGGGATAGAGCATGGATAATAGTTATTTGGTGGCAGAGATTATGAAGAATCGACGCCGCAGAGTATTTTTGTTTGAATTGGAAGGGCAGGAATCGATCCACGATGTGGTGGAGAAGAATTTCGGGTCGGATGCCGAGGTGGTGCATTATCGGACGCCGACTCCGGAAGAGCTGATCCTGATGAGGCGAAGCATGAGAACATGAAAGGTCGAAATCAAAAAGGACTCCGCGGAGGAGTCCTTCTTTATAGCAACTATTCAGTCAGTCCGCATCCCTCAAATCGCAAACACGCTGCTTCTATTTCACATTGTCCAACTCATAGGACACTTCAAACAAATCGTTTCCTTCGCTGGCTGACCATTTCTTCATGATTCGATCCAAGATCAATTCAATATTGTGCAGCTCCGTGTCGAAGAGCAGGATCAAAAACTGGCTCTTGTTGTTCTGCGTGACCACGTCGCTGGCCCGGAGCGAATTGTGCAGGGCGGAAAAGAAGGTATCGATTGCCTTTTCATGCACTTCCTTGTCCACCGGCGCCAATTCCGAAACATTGAACAACAGAATCCAAACATCGTGCTGCGCGATATTTCGCACGCGGGTCAAAAACTGATAGATCACCTGGAACTGAGGGAAAGGAACCGAGAAGGCGCCATTTGCCGGGCTGCGTTCCTCAAGCACCTTGATCAGATTGGACAGATCCGTGCTTGGACGCTCGCCGATCTTCTTTTTGGAAGAATCGTCGTGGTAAAAACTATAACCATGCTTGCCGTTTTCCTTGACTTCATAGAGCGCACGGTCGGCTTTTTTGTACAGGTCGGTGAAATTGATACCTTCATCCGGCGCAATCACGCAGCCGATCGACGCGCCGAGCGGGATGCTCAAGTCCTCGCCCATGTACTCCCGGGCAGAAATCAGCAGTTCTTCATTGATATACTTGGTTTTCTTGGCGATCACCTGTTCGCTGCGGACATTTTGGCAGTAGGCGATGAACTCATCCCCGCCCATCCGACCGACCAGATCGGTGCCCCGCACGGCGGATTTGATAATCTCCGCAAAGCGGATCAGAATGCGGTCGCCCATTTCGTGGCCGTAGATGTCATTGACCGGCTTGAAGCTGTCGAGATCGATCATCATCAGGATGCCGGGGGTGGTTTGGCAGACTATCCCGATC
>JAFUXY010000339.1 GCA_017477005.1 Lachnospiraceae bacterium
AACTCGCCCAGAATCTGGTAGCCCGGACCGCCCGTGCCCGTACCGGTCGGATCTCCGCCCTGCAGCATAAAGCCTTTGATGATACGATGAAAGCCTACCCCATCATAAAACCCCGCCGAAATCAGATGAATAAAATTGCGCACCGTATTCGGCGCGATCTCTGGATACAGCTCCGCGCGGATCAAATCTCCATTTTCCATTTCTATTGTCACAATCGGATTTTTCATATCCCTCTCCTATCTTCCAAACTCAGCCAACTCCAATCCCTTGTTGCGATCCAAGGTCATCCCTATGCTCCATTCATTGACAAACAAAAGCAACGGCCGTTCCTTCAGATCTTTCACTTTTTTCATATCGGAAGTGCCTGAAATCGCGTCAATATCGACCTCCTCGCCTTCCACCCACCGCACATATTCGTACGGAAGATTCTCCAAAATAATCTCCACCTTGTATTCATTATTCAGGCGGTATTTCAGCACATCGAACTGAAGTACGCCTACCACACCGACGATGATCTCCTCCATCCCGGTATTGTACTCCTGGAAAATCTGAATCGCGCCCTCCTGCGCAATCTGGGTAATCCCCTTCATGAACTGCTTGCGCTTCATCGTGTCCACCTGCCTGACCCTGGCGAAATGCTCCGGCGCAAACGTAGGAATCCCCTCGAAAAGAAATCGATCCTTGCCGCCGATCAGCGTGTCTCCTATCGCAAAAATCCCCGGGTCAAAAATGCCGATGATATCTCCCGCACAGGCGCGATCCACCATCTTCCGCTCTTCCGCCATCATCTGCTGCGGCCTTGAAAGACGCACGGATTTGTTGCCCTGCATATGCCACACATTCATCCCGGCCTCAAACTCTCCCGAGGTAATCCGCATAAAAGCGATCCGATCCCGATGCGCCTTGTTCATATTCGCCTGAATCTTGAACACAAAGGCGGAAAATTCATCCTTCAAAGGATCAATCTCCCCCTGATCCGATATCCGCGGCAGCGGAGGCGTTGTCATTTTCAGAAAATGCTTCAAAAAGGTTTCCACGCCGAAATTGGTCAGCGCCGAGCCGAAGAACACCGGCGAAAGCTCTCCCTTTTCCACCAGCTCGCTGTCAAACTCCGCGCCCGCGCCATCAAGAAGCTCCAGCTCGTCCAACAGAAACGCCTTTTTTTCTTCCCCGATCTCTGCCGCCAATGCCGGATCGTCGATCGAAATATGCCGTTCCTCGCCCTCCGTCGTCCCTTTTTTCGTGTCCGAAAATGTCAAAATCTCCCTGGTATTCCGATCATACACGCCCTTGAATTCTTTTCCGGAACCGATCGGCCAATTGATCGGATAGGTCGCAATCTGCAGCTCGTTTTCAATATCGTCGAGCAATTCAAACGTATCCATCGCATCCCGATCCATTTTGTTGATAAATGTAAAAATCGGAATATGCCGCATCACACAGACCTTGAACAGTTTTCTGGTCTGCGCCTCCACGCCCTTCGACGCATCAATCACCATCACGGCGGAATCCGCAGCCATCAGCGTCCGGTAGGTATC
>JAFUXY010000340.1 GCA_017477005.1 Lachnospiraceae bacterium
CTCTTCGAAGGAGGACGTCGGCCCGGAAGGGCTTGCGGATGAAGTCTAGGGCGCCGTTTTCAAAGCCCTTGCTCTCGGTCTCGTCGTCGTGGTCGGCTGTCATAAACATAAATGGAATCTGGACGCCGGCCTTTTCCTCGAGCTCCTGCTGCAGTTCGTAGCCGGTCATCCCGGGCATACGCAGGTCGGAAAGAACCATATCCGGCTGTTCCTTGAAAAAGAGACCAATCGCATCCCTTCCGGAAGTAGCGCAAACGGTGTGGTACTGTGTCGAAAGGATGTTTTCGGTCATCATCAGAGAAATCTGTTCGTCGTCGACAATCATGATTTTTTTCATAAGCAACTCCCTGTCCGATTCAGAATATTTTCTACCTGTACGGTTGCCATCCAAAGCGGTGTTTTGATGCGATGAATCGCAGTCAAAATATCGCCTTTGGATGTGCGACCTACCCCACAAATGAGCAAAACAGTCTGCGGCAGCAGACAGTGAAGCACGAAGTGCGAGTTTTGCGAATGCATGTGGGCAGGTTGGAGCATGAAAGATGCTCCAACCGTACAGGTAGAATTATTTATTACTATCTATCCTATCACAACTTTATTCTTTTTACAAATACAATATGCGCTTCTTCTCAAACATTTTCAGTTTTTTGTGAATAAAGGATGATTTTTTCTTCAAGTTTGTATATAATAAGGGGTAATATGTATGCCGTAGCGCATTTGCGCGGGGAGGAGGCTTGGCGATGGATGAATTTATGGACGGCTTGTGGGATGATGTCGGGAGTATGGACAGCATGATCGACGGTCTGGTGGATGACGTGATTGACAGCGTGATCGAGGGCATGGTCGATGATCTGTACAATTACGATCCTGGCTATCGGCGTACGGTCATGGTGGTGGACGATGAAGAGACAAGTCGTGCGATGCTTGGCAATATACTCGACCAGGAGTATGATGTGATTTATGCGCAGGACGGACGGGACGCGCTTTATCAGATCGGGCTGCACAAGGAACGGTTGTCGCTGATCCTGCTCGACTTGATGATGCCGGATCTGGACGGATTTGGGGTGCTGAACGCTTTACGGGCCAATGAGGATTTCCGCCGTATTCCGGTGATCGTTTTGACAGCGGAAAAGGAGGCAGAGGTCAGGAGCCTGCAGCAAGGCGCCGTGGACTTTTTGGCAAAGCCGTTTGATTTGCCAGAGATTATCCTGGCCAGGGTGCGTCGCTCTATCGAGCTGGCGGAAGATACCAATATTATCAAGGCGACAGAGAACGATTCTCTGACGGGTTTGTATACGAGAGAGTTTTTCTTCGAGTATGGCCACCGGTTTGATTACCGGCACCCTGCCATGCAGACGGATGCGATCGTGCTGAATTTCAATCGCTTCCATATGATCAACGAGCTCTACGGCAGGAATTTCGGAGACCAGATTTTGTTTCGGATCGCCGACGGTATCCGGGATGTGCTGATGGAGAAGGAGGGGTTGGCGTGCCGCTACGACGCGGACACGTATTATCTCTATATCGAACACTGCGAGGATTACCAGGCGTTGATGGATCGGATCAACGCGGGAATGTCGGATTTACTTCAGGTGCCGGAAGTACGGCTGCGGATGGGTGTTTTCTCAGACAATTTCCGTTCGGATACCTTTGAAGGACGGTTTGACAAGGCGCTGCAGGCGTGCAATTCCCTGCGCAGGAAGCGGATTTCTTCGTTTGCCGTCTACACCAACGATATGCACGAGCATGAGTTGTTCTGGGCGAAGTTGTTGGAGGATTTTGAACTGGCGATCGAAGACAAGCAGTTCAAGGTGCTTTATCAGCCGAAGTACGATATTACCGGAGAAAAGCCGGTGATTTCGAGCGCTGAAGCGCTGATCAGCTGGGTGCATCCCGAGTTTGGGCGGGTGTCGCCCGGGGAGTTTATTCCGCTCTTTGAGGAGAATGGGCTGATCCAGCGGCTCGACCACTATGTGTGGAGCGAGGCGGCGGCGCAGGTGCGGCAGTGGAAGGACGCATACGGCGTGACGGTGCCGGTCTCGGTCAACGTGTCGCGGGTGGATGTGTACGATCCACATATTGTGGAGTTTTTCACGGAGGTAGTGGAGAAAAACGAGCTTGACCCGCAGGAGTATCGGCTCGAGGTCACTGAATCCGCCTACACCGACAATTCCCAGCAGATCATCGAAGTGGTGGAGCGGCTGCGCGCCAAAGGGTTCAAGGTCGAAATGGACGACTTTGGGTCTGGTTATTCCTCGCTGAACATGCTGACGCTGATGCCGCTGGACGCGTTGAAGCTGGACATGATCTTCGTGCGCAATCTGACCGCCGACAGCAAGGAGATGCGGATGGTCAAACTGGTGATCGAGATCGCGGATTTCCTGGGCGTTCCGGTGATTGCGGAGGGTGTGGAAAACGAGGAGCAATATCATCTGCTCAAGGACGCTGGCTGCCAGATCGTGCAGGGGTATTATTTCTCAAGGCCGATTCTGCCGGATGAGCTTGGCCGGTTGGCGGCGAAGGAGCAGGGCATCGAAATCAAAACCGACGAGATCAATATAGAAGATTTGGAGTTGAAGGATATAGAGGCGCTATTTATTTAGGAAGGAATAGCGTTAAGGGAGCGGTGGTTTTATTATGATCCCACAAAGGAAACGCCTTAATCAGCGTTTCCTTAAATTCATTTTGACGAAAGGAGTAGGAAAACATGTTGTCGCTCGATCAATTGAAGGAATTTGGCGCAGATACAACAGAGGGACTCGCCAGATGTATGAACAATGAGGCGTTTTATTTGAAGATGATTGGTATGGGATTGCGCGATGAGCGCTTTGAAGCCATGAAGGGCGTGATCGAATCAAAGGATTATGATACAGCGTTTGAGATGGCTCATGCACTGAAAGGGGTATTGGGAAATCTGGCGCTGGCTCCGATCTATGGACCCATGAGCGAAATGACGGAGCTGCTGCGGGCCAAGGTAGCGGATGCGGATTATATGTCCTATTACAATACGGTGAAAGAACAGAGGGACAAGCTCTTGGCGATGATAGACGCATGACTGTCGCGGAACAGACAGAGAAATCCATTCAAAAAACGTTTCACAAAAAGCTGTTTACACCATTTGCAAAGGCCATCAATGCGTATGAGCTTTTGAGCCCGGGAGACCATGTGGCGGTCTGTATTTCCGGAGGAAAGGACTCATTTTTGATGGCCAAGCTATTTCAGGAGTTGAAACGGCACAGGAAGTTTGATTTTTCCCTGACGTTTCTTTGTATGGATCCTGGTTACAATCAAGACAATCGCGTATGGATCGAAGAAAACGCCCGGCTGCTCGAGGTGCCGGTGCAATTTTTCGCATCCGATATTTTTGCGATTACGGATAGTATCGATGAGAACCCGTGTTACCTTTGTGCCAGAATGCGCAGGGGACATCTCTACGCCAAGGCCAAGGAAGCAGGCTGCAACAAAATCGCTCTCGGCCACCATTTCAACGACGTGATTGAGACGACGCTGATGGGCATGCTTTATGGCGCCCAGATGCAGACCATGATGCCGAAGATCCGCAGCGCCAATTTCGAAGGGATGGAGCTGATTCGCCCGATGTACCTGATCCGGGAGGAGGATATTTTGCGGTTTTGGGAGGTGAACGGACTTGCGTTTATCCGATGCGCCTGCCGGATGACAGAGCATGCGGGGCAGGACGGGGAGGGCATACAGTCGGATTCCAAACGCTTTGAGATCAAGCGGCTGATCGCGGAGCTGAAGAAGACGAATCCGTATGTGGAGAGCAACATTTTCAATAGCACCCAAAATGTGAATCTTGGCACGATCCTTGCGTACAAGCAAGATGGTGTCCGGCACAGTTTTTTAGAATGGTACCAATGATGCTTCGAAGATTATATTCCAAAAAATTGACCATCCTATTGCTGGTGGCGAGCCTGCTTTTGGGCTCGTTCTATTTTGAGTGCGATTCTGCGTCCATTCCCGGGCTCGATGCCCCGGTCAATGAGTACAATGTGCTGGTGCTTTTGAATACCTACGACAGAGACGGCGCAAGACTGGTGAATTATGGCTACAAGCATGGGACGAATTGGATCTCGTATTACAGCAGCGACGATCGGCTGATCGACTCGCTGGACACGGTGGTGCACGAGGAGTTTCATGATTATTCCGTGGTCGGGCTCGACGATGAGAGAATGTACATGGGCAAAAACAAGTCGATCATCGTGCCTTATACGCCGATTTTCCGTTCCAAAGAAATGACCCGTTCTGTGCCGGTTCGATGCCGGACGTCTCGGTTTTCTACCTATATCTCGCAGCCGATCTCCAATCTGGCTTCCAATGTGCAGGGCGCCTATGGGATGCTCAACGAATTTCTGGCCTATCGTTGGGGGTTGAACAACAATTTGGCGATGTTTTCCTATTATGATCGGTTTCCGGACAATATGACGACCTGGGGGCGTTTTGTTGCGGACGGGGTGAGCAACCGGCTGGCCTATGCGGAATTCAAATATTATATCCTGCATTATCTGTACTATGCGAAGCGGCACCATCCAAGGGTCTATCGGCAGATCATGGCCAACGAAAAGTTCCGCAAAGCCTACGCCAAAGGAGAGCGTGATTTCGCAAAATCCATAAGGAATTTTGAACTATGTCTCGGGGCTGTCCAGCAAAAGCTGCAGCTCCAGGGCTACAACGTGATTTTCACGGAAGAGGCGTTCATTGTTACAAACAAATTGGGTGTGGGAAGCGGCCTTTCGTTGTTGAATGATGAATACAGTACCCTGATCGAAGAGATGGAAAAGACAAAATACAAGAGTATTCAAAAGGCGCTGCAGAGATAGAGGTGGGCACCTACGGGAGTTCCAAGAATCGGATGTAGGCTTCTTTGAAGGTGGGAGAGTCCGCGAGAGACAGGGACTTGGCCCTGGACACGATGGAGGCGATCTCTTCCCCGTCCTCCGGATGGCGGGCAAAACGAATGGCGCCCTGCAGGGAGGTATTTCCTGCGAGAGAGGTTTTTGGAATCAGGGCTTCCGGAATCAGACCGATACCGGAGGCTTTTTTGATGTCTAAATGATTTCCAAAGTTTCCGGCGAAAATCAATCGTCCTATATCCGATTCACGCAGATGCGAGGCGTCCAGAAGGGCAAAAATACCGGCGCAAATAGCGGATTTTGCTTCCTGGAGATGGCGAATATCCTTCTGTGTCAAGGACAATTCCCGGGAAAATCCACCGGGGGAGAGCGGAAAGCCCTCCTTGCGGAAGGTTTCGGACAGATAAGTGCCATGCCGGTCAATTTGTCCATCGGCATAGAGCTCGTAGACGGCTTCGATCAGGCCGCTGCCACAGAGACCCTTGGGTGGCAGGGACTCTTCAATCGTGTGGAAGCGGCAAAAACCATGGCGGATGCTCATAGTGTCGATTGCGCCGGATACTGCGGGCATGCCGATCGAAATATTGCCGCCTTCAAAGGCCGGTCCCGCCGCCACGGAGGAGGCCAGAAGCCCTTCGCCTGGAAGCGCAAGAACAATTTCTCCGTTGGTTCCTAAATCAACAAAGAGGACAGGGGAGTCAGTATGCAAAAGATCGAGCGCATATAGTCCGGAAAGGATATCGCCGCCGACAAAGGCGGAAATACCGGGGAATGAGACCACCGGTACGCCTTGCAGGAGACCGTGCTGCATCGAAAGAGAGACGGGCGTGAAGGGGGCGTCTACCATACCGGAGACATCCATCCCGAAAAATAGATGCTGCATGGGAGTATTCCCGGAGAGTACGATGCCGGAACAGTTCGAAAAATCCAAGCCGAGCACGGCGGCGTTTTGTTCAATGGATGCGCCGATCCTCTGCTGCAGCTTCTCGGAAAGCCCAAAGCGGGCCGTGTTGTTCATCCGGGAGAGCACGTCCGCCCCGTAGAGACGGCTGGGATTTTCAAAGCGGGCGAAACGGCCGGAGGATTCCTGGTCCGGAATATAGATTTCGATGGTGGTCGTCCCTAGATCGACCGCGAGGAATGGTTTGTTCATCCGCTGAAACCCTCATAGAAATGCTGCTGCAAATGCAAGAAATATCGCATCCTATAAAAACTCCTCCCCATTGACCGTGGCGGTGTCGTCTTCTTCCAAAGGAATCACAATGCACTTTCGTCCGTCGATGAAGGTTGTTTCGATGTTGTTCTTGCGTTCGGGACGCGTGCGGACGACGATGTCGATGATCTCGCCATCCTCATTGACAAGGCCGAGCCGCAGCAGTTCGTCGCTAAGGCTGGCGACCTTCTCCTGGAGAATTTTCTTTTCCTGTCGAAGCTCGTTGTTTTTCAGAGCTTTGGCTTCGAAAAGATCCCTTGCCTCGAGTTCTTCCGCCGGGACGATCTGGGCGTACTCCGAAGCAACCTTGGTCGAGCGGGTTTCATTGAGGCCGCTGTCCTCAAGGATTTCGGCAATGTCGGTTTCGGAGAGGAGAACCGGACGCTCCTGTCCCTCCGCTTCTTCCTTCTGCGAGGCATAATCATGCATATTTTGCTGCACATCCAAAAGCACGCCCGGCGTCTCTTCGCTTTCTTCTCCCACGACTTTGGCCACAAGTCCCAAAAAGCCCAATCGTTTTTGCGTGGCGGTGAATCTGGATTCAACCTGTAATCCCATCTCCCAGAAATTGACAGGCGGCTCTTTGGGATTCTTGGTATAGGCCAGCAAATGGTGGATATCGGAGCTGCGTTCGGAAAAACAGGGGAAGGTGAAGCCGCACTCCGTCGGGCTAACCGTCCAATCCCGGGTGAGCGGCGCGATGTTGTTTTCCGCCGGATGATATCCGAGCCCGCCCTTTGACAGCTTGACCGGGCAGATACAGACGATCAGGTATTCATATACCTCGTCCGAATCGCCCAAAAGCAGATTGTCGGTGGTCTTGATCGGAATATCATAGGTATCATAAAACAGCAGAATCAGATAATGATCGACCGTATCGTAGGTGTCGATGATGCGGTCGTAGAATTCTTCCAGTAGTGCGTCGTCCTCTAAATGGGAGCTCCGCAGCGCCAAAAGCAGATCCTGCATACCAGAAGCAGGCTCGTTCATTTCAATAATCTCCCCGGCGTTTTCCGAAAGAGTAGTGCCTTCGTCGTTTCCGGAAGATGCTGTTTCTCCGGCAATATCCGAAGAGGCCGTTTCTCCTGTATGCTTCAAAGGTGGAGTGGCTCCGGCCGACGCGAAGGCGAGCTCGAGCAGATTGTTTCCCGGAGCGCCCGACAGCGCTTTGTTGGCCAGATCGAGGTATTTGTGTGCCTCGTCCTCTTCGAGATTCAGAAAATGCTTTGTGAAAGAGGTAATCTTTTCTTTTTGTTCGCTGACATAGCATCCCGCCAACCGGGTAATCGTGGTCTTGTCTATTTTCAGCCGCCGTTTGATCTCGGCGATATCTTTTTTGTTCATATTCTTCTCCTTGTGGTTTTGATCGCATGGGAGTAAAAATGGAGGCAGGTTTTTGCATTCGTGCTGCGATTTGGCATAAAGGAAATACCCACAGGACAAACTCGCTTTACTCGGCGTTTTCTTATATTTTCACCCTCGAATGGAGGACGCTGCCTCTGGTTTCGGACTGGTCCAGCCGTCCCTGCTGCACGAACTTCCGGAAAGCCGTGCTGTTTAATATCTCGATCGACCGGGCGGCGTTCTTTTTCGTCAGTCCGTTGAAAAAGGAGGTGCGAACCAGAAACGAGCTGAGCGGCTTCATGTCCTTGTCGTCGTCTAGGATCAGGATGGCTTCGATATCCAGTTCCTGATGCTCTTTGATCCATGCCGCAATCTCGCTGCCGCGGTAGGCGGTGTCAAACATAGGCGTATATCCGATGATCTCGATACCGCATTCCGCCAATTTCTGTTCGAGCAGCAGATAATCCGTGGCATCCGAGGTCTTTTTTCCCGCCGCATAATCGTAATATCCTTTCCGCCAGGAGGAAGAGAGCACGACCTTCGCGCCGGTCGCTTCGATGATTTCGCAGAGCAGCTGCAGCCGATCCTCTTCAACGAAGTAGTAGCCGCTGGGAGTGTGTACCTTGCAGCCCGCATGATTCAATACGCCATCGACATCTAAAAAAATGAGCTTCATAACACATCCCCCTTTCGCGTTTGAATGTAGTCTATCGACTCATTATCATATCGCAAATCCCATCGATTATCAACAAATCCATCGGATTATTTTGGAAAACGCTGATCAAAGTGTGTTGGCCCGGTGGGGATGATTTTGAGGAAATACGATTAAATTGCCACTTTCTTTGACGATTTGTGACTGTTATAGTATGATGACGGAGAGGAAAAAGAAAGGAATTGTTACTAAACAATCAAAATTGGCGAGGAAAACATATGAAAGAAAAAATGACACAGGATCAGCGGTTGGATTATCTGGTCGAGGAATTTTTGGAGGATTCCGGAGAATACAGGGATGTGAAAATCCCGAAGGGAAGAACTGAAAAGCAGCAAATATTGCGTTCGTTGATGAATGTCCGGATGCCCAAAGGACTTTCCGGAGAGGTTTTGGAGGTTCAGGACGCCTATCTTGCAGCAAGGGCAGCAGAAAAAGGGGTTGTCGATGTAGAGGATATTCCGACGATACAGACGCATCTTTCGATTTGGCATGGGGATATTACCCGTCTCAAAGCAGATGCGATCGTGAACGCAGCCAATTCGCAAATGCTCGGATGCTTCGTGCCTTGCCATAGCTGTATTGATAATTGTATTCACACTTATGCAGGCGTTCAGCTGCGGGCAGAATGCCATCGCCAGATGCAGGATTTGCGCAGAAAATACGGGAGGGATTATGAGCAGCCCACAGCTGTGCCAATGTTGACGGATGCTTTCAACCTCCCCGCGAAAAAGGTAATTCATATCGTCGGGCCGATCGTGCCACCGGGAGCAGATTTTGATGCGCTTGGCAGACAGAAGGAGAAATTGGAAAGGGATCTTTCAGATTGTTACCGCAATACGCTGGATATATGTGCAGAGCAAGGATTGAAAAGTGTAGCGTTCTGCTGTATTTCCACCGGCGTGTTTCATTTCCCAAACCGACGGGCGGCCGAGATTGCGACC
>JAFUXY010000341.1 GCA_017477005.1 Lachnospiraceae bacterium
CAAACGGTCTATTTGGGCAGCGCCGTCAAAGAACCGACCACAATTCCACAGGATTCATCCGGTGAAAAGATGTTTTTTCAGTGGAGAACAGCGCAGTATAATCCGGGAACCGCTTCCGGAAACAGCGATGTCTACGATTTTTCAAAGCCACTTTCAGGGGCTTTGGCTTTGTATGCTTATTGGACCGGAAAGCTGGATGTACCCATACAAGTGGTGGATGCGTCCACCAAAAACTTGAAAGAACTGGATAGGAGCGCTTCCGACTGGACGATCGGTAGCTTGAAGGTGGGGACGACTGCTGTTTCCTTGACAGATGGCATTATGGTTGAAGCAGCAAACAACTATCGTTTTGCCTTTGCCGCCTCTTCTTCCGATATTTCCTCGATTTCAGAAGAGAAGGCCGTCGAGGCGATACGCTACGATCCATCTCAAAAGAAGCTCTGTGTGCAGTTTAAGGGACAGGAGGCTTTCACGCCGCTCGAACAAAACAAGCTCTATTACATTTATTACAAACAAAAAACACTGGACATAGCCTACAAGTGGATGAATACCACCGGCGAGCTGGCCGATGTATCGGTCTCTGAAAAAACGAAAAAAACGGGAGATCTCGGAGAAACGAATCTGGCGGATTTAGTCAAATATCCTTTGAATGGCGTGGACAGCAAGTACACGTCCTACGCATTTGCCATAGGTGCCAGCGAAGCAGCGACGGCTTCTTCGCTGCAATTGATTACAAAGCCATCCGTCGACGACGCGAGCAGCCCGGCTCTGTATGTACGCAACTCATGGCAGGGGATAGAATATTCAGCGGATCAGAGCAACTGGATGAATGCGGGATATGATCCGGCTCTCTATGTGCTTTATTTTGAAAAGCTGCCGAGCATTATTACGATTCGGGAAGAGACCGTTGGGACACGCGCTTTGGTGAATTCCCAATCATTTCATTATTCAATCGAAATAAAGGATGAGAATGGAGATGGGACGACTGCGTTTGATCTGAAAAGCGGGGAATCTTGGACTATTGCTGCCTATTACTGGGAAGAGGGCGGCAAAAAATACGCCCAAACTGTGACGATCAAACAAGAGTCAGATAGTGGCTTTGCCACCACCTATCAGGTGGACGATTCGAATGAGAAAGAGGGAACAAGCTGGAGTTATACAGCGAAAAGCACGGGCGAATCCCCGAAGATTACCTTCACAAATACGGATAAATCCGAGTCCGTGGAGATCCATGTCGCCCAACTCGAAGAAAACGGCTTCGTAGCGAAGGATAGCTTGCGGCAGGAAAACGCCGCAACCTTTGAACTGGCGTTGGGAATGACCGAAACGCTGCTTTCAAAGGCTCCCTCTGCGGACGTATTTTCCGGCGACAAAACGACCCTTGCTTTTGGTGCGATCGGCTATGGAAATCAGGTGGATGAGGACACCGTCATTGAGACAGCGGGTTTGGATGCGGTGTCTATTTCCTATGAGAAAGCAGGCAAATCGGCCGATAATATTTATGCATTGGTACTGAAAAACAAGGCTGGAGAAACTGTTTGCAAGCTCGGAAAACAGACCATTTATTATCTGTATTATCCGATGCCCCAGATTCGCTATGTCAAAGAAGAGAGCTACGGCCTATTCTCAAATGTCACCGGCGCTGCGGGAAGCGGCATCACTTACGACAAAAAAAGCATCACCATGAACGACAAGACGGTGGCGCAGGATCAGTACGTGGATATTGCGCAGGACGGATTTCGGTTCAGTCAGACCGGCGGAAAGAAGGCCTTTCGTATGCCGCCGATTCTGGACGATGAAAGCTATCCGCGGTATTTGGCGTACAGCAGCATCGGTATTGGGAGAACCTCTGCCACAAAGAGCGACGATCTGTACGGAGAAAACACAGAACTCTTTATGCAGATGCGGATTGCAAAGGGCGGTCTGCAGTACAGCTTCGATAGCGAAAACTGGGAAGGGCTTTCTGTATCCGGTACGCCGACGATTTTTGCGATCTATACAGAACGGGGCTATGATCTGCAGCTTTCAAAGATCGTGAACACAAAGGAAAGCGGGAGTGACCCCATCTTTACCGAGCAGTCTTTCACGGTGACAGTAGAATCAACGGACATAAAAAAGACGAGCTACAAGGTGGACGGAATGGGTTCCGCCAAAAAGATAGAGGCGACACCGGCCGATGGGA
>JAFUXY010000342.1 GCA_017477005.1 Lachnospiraceae bacterium
ATCAATAGGCCTCCGCAGACGATCGTCACCCTGCGTTCGGAAAAAAGAGAGGTCAAGCCAAGGCCTCTCCTATCGCCTTCGAGAGCTGATCTGCGCAGGATGTCCCGCGGAGGCCGCATTCATTGCCCCTCAAAATATCCGCGACCTTCGCCGCCTCCTGCCCTTCCACGAGCCGCCCGATGGCCTTCAGATTTCCATTGCACCCGCCCTCGAATTTCAGGTCGTGAATCCTTCCATCCTCGAGCTTGAATGTAATATTCTTCGAACAAACCCCTTTCGGAGTAAAGGAAAACTCTTGCATGTTCAAAAAACCTCCTGCTGTTTCATCTGTGTGTACCTTCTATGAAAAAAGCCACTCCACGGTCAAAAGGGTTTTTCCCTCAACCTATGATATTATTCTTGGGTGGATTTGTAAAGAAAAAAATCAAAAACCCTTGCGAATCCCGTGTCAGTGTGCTACAATAGCGAAATCATAAAGGAGGTGAAAACATTGGCTAATATCAAATCCGCAAAAAAACGCATTCTGACCACGGCAAAGCGTACCGCTCGCAACAAAGCGATCCGTTCTCGCGTGAAGACCAGCATCAAAAAGGTAGAAGCGGCCGTTGCATTGAAGGATGCAAATGCTGCCAGGAGCGCGCTTTCTATGGCTACCAAAGAGATCAGCATGGCTGCTTCCAAGGGAGTCTACCACAAGAACAATGCCGCCCACAAGGTTTCCCGTTTAGCCAAAGCCGTGAACAGCCTCGGCTGATCGCGCAAAGGGATATCGAGGAGCGAGTTTTTATAGAGAAATCTTGCAAAAAGTCCTTCGGATTGTCTTCGCAGGGCTTTTTTTCATGCCAAAATCCACCCTTCCATGGCAATTCGCTTTCGGACAGTCACCGCCCTTCCGGGAAACACCCACCCTTACTTTGCGTAATACACTTTTAGCTGCTTCCAGAGATCGTTGTAGCGGCGCATATCCTCATCCGGCAGCGCGTGAAACACCTCGCAGCGCTCTAGCACTTCCTCGGACGGAAACATCGTCCGATCCTCCTGGTCTTCCTTGTCCAACATCTCATACACCCCCACATTCGGCGTTGTATAATACACATAATCCCAGTTTTGGTACGCCACCTCCGGATCGCAGAGAAAATCCAAAAAAGCCTCCGCTTCTTTTTGATGTGTACAAGTCTTTGGAACAAACCAGGCGTCCATCCACAGATTCGACCCCTCCTTTGGCACACTGTAGGCCAAATTTTCATTTTGGAGCTTTGCGGCATTGGCCTCCCCGGAATAGATCAGCGCCATATTGGCGTTTTCCATGATCATCTCATACATCGCATCGTCCGACAAATAAGCATAATTCAACCGCTTCTGCTCCTCCAAAAGCGCCAGAGCCTCATCCAAAGACGGCTGGTCTGTGGCATTGATCGAGCGACCCTGCAGACAAAACGCCGGAATCAGACAATCCCGCACCGAATTCTCCATGATAATCTGATTTTTGTACTTCTCCATCCACAGCGCCGACCACGATTTGACATCCTTCGGGTCAACGGCCTTGGTATTGTACAACAGCCCTACGGTTCCCAAAAAATACGGAACCGTGTAGGAGCGGTCGGGATCAAAGGCATCCACTATCGAATAATATTTCTCATCTATATAGGAAAGGTTTGGAATGTTCTGCGGATGGATCGGCAGCACCTCATCCTCGGATATCAGCTTTTCAATCATATATTCCGACGTGCAGATCAGATCGTACGAAATCGACTTCGATTTGTACTTTGCATACATCGTCTCCGGCGTTTCATACTCCTCGTAGACGACGTGGATCCCGGTCTGCTCTTCGAAATCAGAAAGCACCTCCCGCTCAATATAATCCCCATAATTCAGCACCGTGATCGAAGCCCCATGCTCTTCGGTTTCCACCCTGTGCATCCCGAAGTACAGCAGCCAGCCCAAGACGCAGATCATAGGAATGATTATGACAATGATTTTCTGTACGAAGCCATCCTGTTTTTTCATCGTCTTGCCGCATCCTCACGATAATTATTCAACACCAGCAGCACAAAAACTGCCAGAAACAACAGTGTCGAAAGTGCGTACATGGCGGGGTTCACGCCGCGCTTCAATTCGGTATAGATCATGGTCGAAAGCGTGTTCACCCCGGCGCCTCTCGTGAAATAGGTAATCGAAAAGTCGTCGATTGACATGGTCATTGCCATCAAAAATCCCGACAAAATCCCAGGAAAGATCTCCGGAAAAACCACCCGCCAAAAGGCGTAGGCGCTCCCTGCCCCCAGATCCAGGGCCGCATGGTAGAGGTCGTCGTCCCAGGCCAAAAGCGCAGGCGATACATTGAGCAGCACATAGGGTATTTCAAAGGTAATATGCGCCAACAGCACGGTCATCGTATTCAGCTCCGTGAACCGCACAAAGAGCAGCATCATGCTCACGCCTGTCACGATATCGGGATTCAAAAGCGGAATATCCGAGATTGCCAGCGCGACCCGTTTGATCCGCAGCTTCCGAAGACCAATCGCGCCCAACGTCCCCAAAATAGTAGAGATCAGCGCGGAAGCCATAGAGATCAGCGCAGTCGAGAGGATCGCTGTCCGAATCGTCTCATCCGTGAACACCCGCTTGTACCAGCGAAGAGTCCATCCGCCGAAGCTGACATAATATTTGGAATTGTTGAAGGACAGGACGATCAGCACCAAAATCGGAATATACAAAAACGCCAAAATCAGTCCGATATAGGCTTTTTTCATGACTCACCCCCGCGGAGCAGCATCGTCGAAAGCAGCACAAAGACCATCAGCACCATGCCAAGACCTGACCCCAAATTCCAGTCCATCGAATTGGTGAACTCCTGTTCGATTACATTTCCAATCAACGATACCTTTCCTCCGCCAAGCATATCCGAGATCACAAACGACGTCAGCGCCGGAACAAACACCATCACGACGGCAGACAATATCCCCGCCTTGGCACCCGGCAGCATGATCTTTGTAAGCACTTGGGCACGATCTGCGCCAAGGTCGTAGGCCGCGTCAATGATACTGTCATCGATTGACGCAAACGCATTGTAAATTGGAATGATCGCAAACGGCAACAGATCATAGACCATGCCGATTTCAGTCGCCAATTGTGTATTCAAGATGGAGCGCACATGAAAAAGGCGGCCGATAATGCCATTCGTCCCCAACAACAGCTTCCACGCCAAGATAGACAGCACCGTATTCATCCACATCGGCATCATGAACAAAAACACCAGAAACCGCGATCGGATGCTGCGCAGCGCAAGCCCGAGCGGTATCGAGATCAACAGGCAGATGACCACACAGATCAGGCTCAGCCGCACCGAAAGCACCAACGGAATCCAGTGAACGTTCTCCGTGATCGCTGCGATATTGGAAAAGGTGAAATGTCCATCCCTCGTCAAGCCATAATAGCAGATAAACAAAATCGGAATAATAATAAATCCGACGATCCACGCCAGATAGGGATAGGCCAATCGTTTGCTCATAGTTTGTCCACCTGTTTTTTCATTATCCGGATATTGTACGGATCTACGGAAAGAAACACATTTTCTCCCACCTGATACACATCGTTCGTCAGGCATTTCCACGTATAACCATGCTCGGTCTGCACCATGATCTCA
>JAFUXY010000343.1 GCA_017477005.1 Lachnospiraceae bacterium
GAAGCCGATTCCGACGAGGCGGACGCCCTGAATGAAGACGCGGAAGAAGCAGAGGAAGTCGAAGCGACCGAGGAAGTTGCCGAGGACGAGGCGGACACGCTGAACGATAGTGCGTTGGTTGGGCCAGTTGTAGATGTGGTGGGCAGTGCGGATACACACGAATTATTCGGATTCCAAGCGAAGGATTTGGGAGCTCCCACAATCGATCATAAAACGAATGAGATAAAAGGCTCTTTGAAGTATATCGCTCTTGGCACAGAAGGGAGCGGGAGTGCGTATAGTAAAGGTTTAGCTGCGGGTGGACTTCTTTACGACTGGGGAGCTGGTTATTTCCTAGCTGTCAAAGTGGCAGATATGGATAATTGGACCGATAGTGTAAGGATGGGTATCCGTCCGAATCTTCGTGATCGTGATTTGGCTGTCTTGGATGATGGATATGGGGTATTCAAAATCACAAATAAATATGAAGAAAAACTTGTGGTGGAGTATAAGACGGTGGCTTCTGATTGGAGAGCTGAAAATGTCCATAGGGATGTGTATGATTTGAGCGGCCTTACGTTGTCGGCTCCAACAATCGGTGAGAGTGGCGATGTGCGAATAAGTGTGGCCAAAACAGATTCTACGACAGGTTTGATTGGAAATGCGTCGGAGCTTCAGAGTGGAATAACTATTACCAATTCAGCTACGGCTGCGAAGAAGATTTCTGGTACGTTGCATTATTTGACTGGCACGACGTATACCGATGACGTGACCGGATCCGGAGATGACACTTCGGAAAACAGCGGGTATTATCTGGCCGTAGATATTACCGAGAGCGATGAGGATATCGGCTATATCGGAGCCGGTCTGAGCGCGGGAACCGGCACAAAGTGGAGCAGTACAGACACCGAAGACAATACCGTGGTTCTTACAAAAAATGTGGGTGATGGTAATACATTTGTATTTAGAATTGCTGACAAGTGGAATACCAGCCTTCATGTGGTTGGATTTGCCGCGGAGCCTACAAATAAAGCTGGAGTGGTGTCTGGACAGACGTACGGAAGCGCTGGGAACCCATACACGAATGCCAACATTTTGTACGATGAGTATTTCGACCTTTCAGGGTTGACTTTGTCAAGCTCGGCTACGATCTCAGAAGCGACTGTTGGCTCGGTGCAGCGTTCTCCGAGCGAGAATTCCCTGATCCGTACTGGCGACAAGGTGCACTTCCTTGTGTCAGGCACAATTACAGGGGCAAGTTCGGGCAATGTTCCGACATTGAGCATTACGGGAGGATGGGGCAGTTCTAAGGCTGAGTCCAGTTCTGTTTCAGACTTCAAAGTTTCGGGGTCGAAATGGCAGGCCAAAGTTGAGACTACTGCGCCGACCGATGCAGGTACTGCGGTATTTAAGGTAGCGACTGCTACATTTACCAAGGGCGAAACTACTGTGAATGCGACCGGAGTTCCGGAAAGTTCGGAAGAGTTGACGATCAATAGCGCAGCTCTTGCAGGAACAGTGGCGTTTGATAGTACTTGGAAAACATCAGGCTCCGAGACATATGATGGAAGCAATAAAGAGGATTGGGATCCGTCAGAAGCGGTATATGAGAACAGCAAGCTATTCAGGGTTGGTAATTCTGAAAACTCGGATGTATATATTGCCGCTAAATATACTGGGAACGCGGATTCTAATGTAAATGTTGTAGCGTATAAGTGGACCTGGACGAATCCGAACAGTTCCACATCTGCTAGTTACTATACATATGCCGGTAGTGCGAGTAATTTCCTGTCGAAATTGACAGTACCTACTATTCCGACTGCTGGATTTGTAGCAGTATCGGTGGAGGCTATGGGATATCATGCGACGGAAGTGTCTAGCTTGTTGCAGACTTCTGTTTCATCGCCGGAGACATCGACCACAGAAATTCAAAAGGATTATCGGTATCAAAAGAACAAAATTGCAGATTTTGTAGACAACAAGGCTGTTTTTCAGGTAGGAAAGACATGGACAACTGCAAAATCTTCCGGTCTGTGGGCTAGGAATTATAAGATTCTAAAAAAGATCACCCCTGCTGATAAGTTGGTTGATAATTTGGATGTGAACGATGAATACCCTATTTATGTGGGTGACTCAGATACATGGTATGGGACTGGTAACGACGGTGGAACGGCGTGTGTAAGTGTAGCTCCGACCGATGCTGCGGATAGTGTTACCTTCACCATCAATTCAAGCAACAAGGACGCTGTATCCGCAACGATAGTAAATGCGGACACTGGAAAAGCGACTATCAAGGGGCTGGCAGTAGGAAAATCCACCATCACTTGGACAGCAACGCAGGAAGATGGAACAAATGCAAGCTGCAGTGTGACTGTGAACGTCAAAAAGAATGATTTTGCTTTGGCATGGGCTGGAACCTATGGAAGCACGGTGTACACGCATGAAGGCGTGGGAACATTGAATCTGGATGACGTGTTTGTGAAGCCTACCAGTGGATATAATGGCACCAACGTATTGAATATTAGCATGACTGGGAGTGGTACAGAAAACTTTACAAGTAGTGAAGTGCAGGCGTTTGGGTATGCCTATGACTATCCGGAGGGCTCCGGGGCTGCCGCCGCGAGAAAGCTGTACGAGATTGACGGGAGCAAATTGAAGATTAGCGGGAGCGGTGAGGCGGATGTCGAGATGGCCATTACCTGCAAGAAGGGAACGACGGAGTATGGCGTGGTGAAAACCACCATGCATCTTGTAGTGGAAGCAGCGGTTCCGAGCAGCCTGGTTTTCAATCCAGAAAGCTATACCGTTCAGAAGGCGGACGAGACACCGAGAACAGTGAGCGCGGACATTGGATCCGCAGATCCAGAGACCGTGACATTTGCTTGGACTGTCCCGACTGCTGATGACGATTATGTAAAAAAGGGTGGCGATGAAAATTCAGCAACCATAAGCGTTTATCTGGCAAGTACCGCAGCAGCTCATTATTTGTCGGACACCACTACGGTGGCGATCAAGGTGACAGCTACACAGACATTCAAGGACGGCTATACGCCGGAAGTACCATCGAAGGGAACCTTCCCGGTATACATTACAAAAAATGCCGTGACGTTGGAAGGTGCAAAGATCACAGAGTCGACCAAGACGAAGGGGGTTGTAGAGAAGGCGAATACCACATCGACTTCGACCTACAAGGATGTCATTGTGTCAACGAACGGGACACGTACCTTTACAGCGTCTGCACTTCCAGGCGGATTCGGCGTGTCTGATTGGACTTGGGAAGCATCCAAGAACAATATCGTAAACATTGAGACGAGTGGTTCTTATCATGAGACGGCAAGCATTTCTGGAATAGGCGCCGGAGAGGTAGACATCACGGCTGTGCCCGATAACTCATCTACCGTAGCAGCAAAGTTCCATGTGGTGGTATATGCCGCTCCTGGAAAGCCGGCCGTTACGCTGACGAGTACAAAGGGAACGATGGCGACGGAAAACGGTTATTATGTACTGGAAGACGGGAATTCCTATGAGGTGGGATACACGGTTGGACGAAGCGGAACGACCGATGTTCCCGGATACAAGCTGGAGGTTATCACGAAGAATGTATCTCAGACAGGAACAGATGGAAAGGCTTTCGAACCGATTACCATTTCAAGCAATGTAAAGGAAACCGGCAAAGGGACAATTACGGCGAGTAAATTTACAAACGATGCAGTAGTGCTGAATTACAGCTTTGTATTGACGAATGAAAACGACGAGGAAGAAGATCCGATCTCCGGAGATGATGTGAAATTGGTGGTGGATAACGTGGCGTTAAGTGCGACTGATCCTATTACCTTCACTCCGAACAGCATTTCGGTGGCGCCCGGTGCGGATCTTGCGATCACGACTGCTTTGAATCCTGAGAAGGCAAGTGGCGTGGAATATGCATGGCAGATCGTTGACTACAAGGCTGCACATTATGACAGCAAGTGGGATCCTGCAACAGCTGAGAATGATGCTGTTGAGACATATGCGAAGATCGTGGGAAGCAAGACAGAATCCGGCGTTACTGTACGTGGTATAAAAGACAGCACCCAAGATTTCGACTTGAAGCTTACCTATACGCAGAAACAGCTCGATACTGCAAATATTGGCACGCCGAAAGAAGTGAAGAAGACAGAATTTGCTCCAATCACTGTGGCGTATGGCGGCGAAGTGACGGGGATGAATCTCTACGTTGACGGAGAGAAGAGCGACAACAAGGAGACCTGGTATCTCGCAAACGATTCATCAGAAAAGATGGAAGTTGCTTCTGCGGTATTGCCTACCAATATCGAAGAGAAGAGAGTGAAGTGGACGTTGGAGAACACTTCCTATGCGACTATCAAGGAAGCAGAAGACGGGACAAGTTATACAGGAGAATCCGTGACGATTATTCCGAAAGACGGCGTGACAGGCGTAGTGGCTTTGAATGCTGAGGCGTTGGGATCCAGAGCGTCGCTGGTTCGTTCGATTTATATTTATGTGAAAGCGGTGACTCTTGAAGATGTCCGTTTTGCGGTAGAATCGAATGGAAAATATGAAATCATTACAGAAGACTATGTACAGGTAAGGAAGGACATCAATGTCGTGGCTCTGCCTTATCCAAGGACTGCGAAATTTGATGCTTCGAAGACGGTTTGGACGGCCTATAGCGCAAAGACTGGCACCACCCTTGGTGATTATGTCAAGGTGACCGGATCCGGTACGAATGGTACGATTACCGGTAATGTAATCGGCGGACCGGACTACGTTGAGGCGACCTTGTACAGTGGAGACAAGGCGGTGGCTTGCAGTGAAAGGCTGGCGATTACAGTTACGGAGAACGCGGCGCCGTTCAGTGAGATTACGTTGGACAACGGAAGCGGGGAACTGAAGGTCGGTCAGAACATGAATATTACCGTGAAGTTCAGACCGTCAGGAGCGGATCCGAAATCACTGGTTTGGAGCACTTTAGAAGGCAACAAGGTATACGATGCAGGCAGTACGGATGTAAAATATGCAAAATTGGTTGTAGACTCGACCAATACTTCGGCAACAATAACCGGTCTTGCGGAAGGTGTGAGCACGATCCGCGTGACAGGAAAGGACAAGACAGGCGAATATATGAAGCATGCGACCTGTGTTGTCACGGTTACAGAGGACAAGCCGGACGGAGTCGTGGTTTCCACAATCACTGCAGAGGGTGACACCACTGACCTGAAGAAGACGGACGGCGATGAGGTGTTCGCGATTGTTCCGGCCAGCAAGAGCGTTACGATTGCGGCGACGGCGATGAAGAGCGGCGAAGCTGCGACGAATCCGAACGTGAGATGGTTCGATGAGAAGGGAACGGAGCTCACGGCTGGCACGACGGGCGCAACGAGCGTGAAGATCGACGGCGCAGCGGCGGGATCTGTTATCAAGCTGACGGGTCAGACTGTTGTGAATAAGCTCGAGCGCGTTGTGACGCTTTATGTGGCGCCGAAGCTTGACACGGCGAATACTCTGCTGAAGGTCAACGACGGAAAGGATATCGAGAGCGTTGTCTACACTGGAAGCAGGATTGAGCCCGCTGTTAACGTTACCTTCAAGAATTATACGCTGTCTGCTGGTACAGACTACGCTGTAGAGTATCCGACAGATAGCACGAATTCTGGCGAAAAATCTCTGAAGATCAATGTCGGGACAGGAAATCTGTTCTCAGCGGCAGATGCTGGAAACGAGCTGACCAAGAAGTACACGATCAGCCAGGCAGACCTTTCTGACGCGGTTGTCGCTTTGAAGAGCCTTATTTACACTGGCTCTGAGCAGACTCCGGAGGTTGAGTCCGCTTCGATCAACGGCGTGGCTCTCGACAAGAACGATCTGCTGCTGGTAGAAGGCAGAGCAACGGCTGCGGGCGAGCATACTGCGACCTTCCAGGCGAAGGCTGGCTCGAACACAGCGATCAACTTCAAGGGCACGACAAAGGCGATTAGCTACACGATTGCTCCGGCGACGATCTCCGGCGTGAAGCTTTCCAAGGACAGCTTCACCTACAATGGGTCGAAGCAGGTGCCGACTGTGGACGGCGGATCGCTGAAGGAAGGCACGGACTTCAAGGCGACGATCCCGGCGGCTTCCACGAACGCTAATAAGTACACCGTGACCGTGACAGGAATTGGCAACTATACGGGAACCCTGAGCCTGCCTTACGAGATCAAGGCGGCAACATTGACCAACAAACTTGTCTCCCTGAGCAAGACGAGCTTCACCTACAACGGA
>JAFUXY010000344.1 GCA_017477005.1 Lachnospiraceae bacterium
ACCGCCTACACGAACCGCCAGCGCGCGGTGGAGTCGGCGCAGGACGCAGTCGAGGATTATCAGCGGGCAGTGGAGGCGCAGCAGGATGCGAGTACGAACGCCAACGCATCCTTGCAGACGGCCGAGGCCAACCGCCAGGTCACAGATACCCGGGTTTTGGAGGATACGAAGCGGGTACTCGACGCACAGATCCAATCCTCGACGGTGGGTGTCGAGCAGGCACAGTACGCGCTCGACCAGTATGTATCGAAGGCGCCGATCAGCGGCGTAGTCGAATCGGTGAATATCGACCCGCATGACACGGTGAGTCCGAGCGTGGCGGCGATGGTGATTACCAACAAAGATACGATGAAGATCACCTTTTCCGTGCCAGAGGGCGTGCGGGACAATCTGGCAGTAGGGCAGAAGCTCAAGGTCAAAAAGGACGATCTCAAGTGCAAGGGACGGATCACGCAGGTTGGAGAGGTATTGGACGCGAATACAGGATTGTTTGAGATCGAAGCCGCGGTCAGCGGAGAAAAGGGGCTATTAAACGGCACGACTGTGACGGTCAAGGTGGACAGCTACCGGGACAACAGCGGGATCGTGATTCCCTACGATGCGGTGTATTATTCGAATGGCGAACCCTATGTCTATGTGGTCGAGGGCAGCACGGCAAAGCGGCGGGACGTGAAAACGGGTATGTTTGACAAGAAGCGGATCGTGATCGCGTCGGGCGTGAAAGCCGGAGAACAGGTGATCACGAGTTGGTCGGCGGATCTGCGGGACGGCGCCGAGATCGAGGTGGTCGACCAGGACAGCCCACAGGAAGCCGAGGAAAATGAATCGCCGGATGCCGCAGACGGTGACGGGGCAAGCGAATCCCGGGATGCTGCGGACGGTGACGGGGCAAGTGAATCCCAGGAGGACGAAGCGGATGAAGCGGAAAACGGAAAGGCAGGCGATTAAGCATGGATTTAACAAAACTTGCCTTGCGGCGTCCGGTTTCGATGGCGTTGGCGCTGCTGGCGCTCTTCGTGTTCGGTATCGCGTCGATCGCCGGATTTGAGATGGAGCGGACGCCGGAGATGAATATGCCGGTGTACCTGATTATGACGACCTATACCGGGGCGGATCCCCAGTCGGTGGACGAGCTGGTGACGGATCCGATTCACGACATTTCCACGCAGCTTGAAGGTGTGGACACCGATATGTGTATCTCCCGGGAAGGGCAGTCCGTCGTCGTCTTCTCATTTGAATACGATGTGGATATGGACAGTACCTACATGGATATCCAAAAGGCGCTGAATACCGTACAGCTTCCGGACGACGCCGGAGATCCGATGATTATGGAGATGCAGATGGATCAGTCGTCGATCATGTCGATCCAGGCGGAATCCGAGGGCAATATCGACGTGGTCAGCTATGTAGACGACACGGTCAAGCCCAAGCTAGAAGGGCTGACTGGCGTGTCGAGCGTTGATACTATGGGCGCGTCCGAGAATTACATTCGCGTGCTTCTCAACGAAGAGCGGATGAAGGAATATGGACTGACCGTGGACGTGGTGACGCAGTATATTTCGGCGACGGACTTCACGGTCCCGGCCGGTTCGGTGGAGCAGGGCACGCAGGACATCTCGTTGTCGAGCACATCGGACGTGGATTCGATCACGGATTTGGAGACGGTGCCGATCCGTTCCACGAAGGGCAGCATTGTGACGCTGCGGGATATCGCCGAGGTCTCCTATGCGGTCAAGGATGCGGAGAGCATCAGCCGCCACAATGGAGAGGCGAATGTCAGTATCGATATTACCAAAAAGCAGAGTGCCAGCACCGTGACGGTGGCAAATCAGGTCAAAAAAGCCATCGAGGAGATGGAGCAGGCCGAGCCGGACGTGAAGCTCGATATTACCGCAAACACGGCCGACGATATTATAGATTCGATCAAGTCCGTCGGCGAGACGCTGGTAATCGGCGTGGTGCTTTCGATGCTGACTCTGTTCATCTTTTTTGGGGACTTCCGCGCAAGTCTGATCGTCGGAAGCTCGATGCCGATCTCGCTGTTTGCGGCGCTGATCTGCATGAAGCTCGCCGGATTCACTTTGAATCTGATCACGATGGGAGCGTTAGTCGTCGCCATCGGTATGATGGTGGATAGCTCGATCGTGGTGTTGGAAAGCTGTTTCCGTTCCCGAACAAAGGGACTCGAATTCGATCAGGCGGCGTATCTCGGGACGAAGGAAGTCTCGGCCTCGATCATTGCGTCTACGATCACGACGGTCGTGGTGTATGTGCCGATGGCGCTGATCTCCGGTATGTCCGGGCAGATGTTCCGGCCGTTGGGCTTCACAATCGTGTTCGCCATGCTCGCTTCGCTGGTTGCGGCGTTGACGCTGATCCCGCTTTTCTTCTCGAAGTTCAAGCCGACGGAGCGGCGGGATGCACCGATTGTGCATATCCTGAGTATCGTTTCCGAAAAATACGGGCGGGCAGTTCGAAAGGTAATCCCCCACAAGATTCTCGTGGTGGCGGTGTCGGTCGGCCTTCTGGTTTTGACGGTGTTCTTGTTCATGGGGCTTGACAAGGAGCTAATGAGCGCGAGCGATGAAGGGCAGTTTTCTGTGACGATCGACAGCCGGACCGGCAGCACGCTGAAAAAGGCGAACAAAAACGCCAAGCCCTATGAAAAAATCTTGGCTGAGGACGAGGATATTGAAAGCTACGATACCCGTATTAGTGGAAGCTCGGCGACGATTACGGCCTATGTGGACAGCAAGAGCAAGAAATCCACGCAGGACAAGATCGATGAATATACGAAGCTTTGGGCGCACGAGACCGGTGTGGATATCTCGGTCTCCCTCGGCGGAGAAATGGCACAGTTCGTGCAGAGCGGTGCGTCTCTGACACTCGAAGGGACAGATTATGATGAGCTGAAGGAGAAGGTCTACGAGGCGATCGACGAGATCGAGAAGATAGACGGGGTAATCTCCGTGACCTCCGACCTGGGAAATGGCGAGACCCAGGCGAAGATGAAGATAGACACCAAGCTGGCTCTGAACGCAGGGCTGACTCCAGCGACGGTGGCTGGCGTGATCCGAAATACGATCACGGGTATCAAGGCGATGACGATCACGGATGCCGGAGAGGAATACGACGAATACTTGGAGTATCCCGATGGGCGGTATGAT
>JAFUXY010000031.1 GCA_017477005.1 Lachnospiraceae bacterium
AGCTCTACACGGATCCGAGCCGGGCCTACAACGGAAACTGGTATGACGCGACGGCGCAGGATATGACGGTGAAGCTGGACGGACAGAAGGTCACAATGACGGTGGAGGAGTGGAGCCGCTGTTTGAACGGGGAGACCATCGAAAAAGACGGCAGGGATTACAATTTCGGCTATGGAAAGGCCAAGACCGAGGAACGGCTTTTGGTGTTGGCGGCGTTTGAAAACGCCATTCTTTCCACGTATGATTATATTCCGCTGGCCAACGACGGGAGCATGGCGCTGCTGTCGCAGCAAGTGTATTATGTGACCGAGGATTACAATCCGGTGCTCGAGCGGGGCGATATTTCGTACCTTCGTTATAATTACAGTGACAGCGAGTGGAAGGAATACGTGCGTTTGCAGGGCGGCGTTTTGAAATATTGAAGGTAGGGTCAACCATGATAAAGTACAGTTTGCAGCGAATCTTCTATATGATTCTAGTCTTTTTCATTATTATGCTCATGTGCTTTGTGCTCATCCGAATGTTGCCGCTGCCGGTGCTGCCGCCGGACGATCCACACACGCAGGTGGTGGAAATGCGCCGCGAGGCGATGGGCTACAATGAGCCGTATCTGGTGCAGTTTGGGCTTTTTATTCGGAATATTTTCACGCATTTCGACTGGGGCGTTTCGGATAAGCTGTATTTCGGACAGGAGGTCTGGGAGGTTTTCAAGGAGAAGCTGCCAGCGACGGTGATCGTGAATCTGTATTCGATCCTTTTGTCAATCCCGATCGGCATTTTCCTGGGTATGCTGGCTGCACTGAAAAAGAATACGTGGGTGGATTATACGATATCCACGCTCGTCATGGCGGTCATCTCGGTGCCGAGCTTCGTGTACGCTTTTTTGATCCAGTATTTCTTCTGTTTTCGATTGCAGTGGTTTCCGTTTGTCATGGAATCGGGGACGGATTATTTTTCGCCTGAGATGCTGCGAAGTTTGGTGCCGCCGGTGCTGGCGCTGTCCTTTGGCGTGATCGCCGGGTTTACCCGGACGACGCGGGCGGAGTTGGCGGAGGTGTTGGACAGCGATTATATGCTGCTCGCGAAGATCAAGGGGCTGACCGTCTTTCAGGCGACGATCCGGCACGGTCTGCGCAATTGTTTTGTCGTAATAGTGCCGCAGATTTTCGGAGAGTTTTTGGGAATATTGAGCGGTTCTTTGATCATAGAAAAAATCTTTGCGATTCCGGGAGTCGGAGCGCTGACACTGAATGCGATTAATGGGCCGGATTACAATGTATTCATGCTCTCGACGGCTTTTTACACGGCGATAGGCTTGGCGGCGGGGCTGGTAGTGGATCTAAGCTACGGCTTTTTGGATCCGCGGATACGAATGGGGGCGAAGGAATGAGTCAGAATCCGAAATTTTTGTTTGTACACGATGAGACGCGCCGGGTGGATGAGGCTCTTTCGACGAAGCCCCGGAGTTATTTTGGAGATGCGCTGTATGCGTTTCGGCAGAATCGCTCGTCGGTGGCGGCTGCGTGGATATTATTATTTTTGATCTTGTTTGCGACCTTTGCGCCGATTCTTTCTCCGTATTCGATCAAGGATCAGGATCGGATTTACACAAATTATCCTTCTTTTTTGCCTTTCTGCGGGGCGAAGGGGTGGACTTTTTTGGGAGGCACCAAGACTTATGATTCCCAGAATGACGCGTCGATGCTTTTCTGGCAGGGAATTGCGCAGGAGACGGGGATGGATCCGGTGATCAAAAAAATCCACACCTATGAGACAGCTGGGCGCAGAAGGGGGGAGGAGGTCGTTCGGTATTCCTATGATATCGAGGTCAACGCCTACTATGCGGTCGGCAATATCTATCAGGTGTTTTCCTACAAGGAATTTGAAAGGCTGCAGGAATGGCAGAATGAGACCGGGATTCAGGTCGTCTATCCGTACGTGCATGCGTCGGATATTGAAGACATCAAGAACAATCCCAATCTCTGGTACAAGGTAACGGAAAAGGGCGTCGCCGATCTGGACGAGGAGGGTCGGTTCATCCCGGTCTATGCGACGAACAAGGAGGATGAAGGCGCGGCGTACGACTCGCTGCGGATTCCCGGCGACGATGGCAGTTATATTTATTCGATCAAAAAATCGGGCGCTGTGCAGTGCCGGATCAATTATTACAATTATTATCGCTACAAAAACGGACACGAGCCGATGTATTTGTTCGGCACTAGCCTGATGGGGATGGATCTGTTTTGCGCGATCGGTATGGGCGCGCGGTTTTCCCTGCTGTTTGCGCTGTTGGTCGCGGGTATCAATATGGTGATCGGGATTTTGTACGGCTCGCTGCAGGGGTATTATGGCGGAGCCGTGGATATGACTTTAGACCGGATTTGCGATATCTTGTCCGGGGTGCCGTTCGTGGTGGTGGCGACCCTGTTTCAGCTTCATCTTTCCCAGAAGGTGGGGGTGGTGCCGTCCTTTTTGTTCGCCTTTGTGCTGACTGGATGGATCGGCGTGGCGGCGCTGACCAGAAAACAGTTCTACCGGTTCAAGGGGATGGAGTACGTGCTGGCGGCCAGGGCTTTGGGCGCGTCGGATCGGCGGCTGATGTTTGCGCATATTCTGCCGAATGCCGCCGGGACGCTAGTCACAAGCTGCGCGCTCATTATCCCGGCCGTGATCAGCCAGGAAACGGCGCTGTCCTACCTTGGGATCGTCGATCTGTCAAGCTTCACGGGTACGACGCTTGGCACGCTGCTTTCACAGGGAAACGCTTCGGCTACGACGGCGCCGAACAGTATTCTGTGGCCGAGCATCTTTCTGGGACTGTTGATGATCAGCTTCAATCTATTTGGAAACGGCTTGCGAGACGCCTTCAATCCGACGACGAGGGGGACCGGGAATTGAGAGAAGATATTTTGGAGATAAAGGATCTGCGGGTCGCCTTTCAGACGATGGATGGCAAGGTCTCCGCGATACGGGGCGTGGATTTTGCGCTGCATCAGGGGGAGACGCTGGCGATCGTGGGAGAATCCGGGTCCGGGAAGTCTGTGACGATGAAGGCCGTGCTGGGGATTCTGCCGAAAAATGCCCTGGTGGAGTCTGGAGAGATATTATATGAAGGAAGAGACCTGCTGAAATGCTCTGAGAAGGATTTTTATGGGATTCGGGGTGACAAAATCTCGATGATTTTGCAGGATCCGATGTCGAGCCTGAATCCGATTATGCGGATCGGGAAGCAGTTGACGGAGGCGATGTTCTTGAAAAGGAAGCAGGCGGGGGCCCATCTGACCAAGCAGGAGGCCAAGGACAGGGCGCTTGTGCTGATGAAGAACGTGGGTATTTCGGAACCCGCCAAGCGGTTTCGGCAGTATCCGTTCGAGTTGTCGGGCGGCATGCGGCAGCGAATTGTGATTGCGATTGCGTTGGCTGCGGGTCCGGACATCCTGATCTGTGATGAGCCGACGACAGCGCTGGATGTGACCATTCAGGCGCAGATTTTGGAGCTGATCAACAGGCAGAAGGAAGAGCGGTCGCTGTCGGTGGTGTTCATTACCCATGATCTGGGCGTGGTGGCGAAGATGGCGGATCGGGTCGCGGTCATGTACGCCGGAAAAATTGTCGAATACGGAACGGTGGAGGAGATTTTTTATGAAGCGGCGCATCCCTATACGTGGGCGCT
Source organism: Lachnospiraceae bacterium (assembly GCA_017477005.1). GTDB lineage: Bacteria > Bacillota > Clostridia > Lachnospirales > Lachnospiraceae > RGIG4930. The sequence goes on from JAFUXY010000031.1 coordinate 3,674, forward strand.
GCTGTCTTCCATTCCGGATTTTTCGTCGGGAGGACGGCTTGAGTCCATCTCCGGCACGCCGCCCAACCTGTTGGTTCCTCCGAAGGGGGATGCGTTTGCGCCCCGCAATCCTTATGCGATGCAGATTGATTTTGAGGAGGAGCCGCCGATGTTTTCGATTTCCGAGACGCATTCTGCCGCGACCTGGCTGCTGCATCCGGACGCGCCCAAGGCGGAGCCTCCGCGGATTTTGACGGAACGGATCAAAAAGCAGACAATGGGGCCAGACGCAGGATGAGGGCGAAGGGTTCCGATTATATCCGTTGTATTGTGACGGCTGTTTGTATTGTGTCCATCGTAATCGCTTTGCAGCAGGGCAGGGGACTTGTTCTGTGGCAGAGCCTTTCCGATGGATGCTTTGCGGCGGCCGTTTTTTTGATGGGTTTCGGCGGGCTTCGCATGGCGGCGAATGCAGGAGTTTTTGACCTTCCTTCCTATGGAATACGGCGCTTGTTTGAGGCGCATAGACGCCGGGATGCGGAGAGGGAAGACTTCTTGTCCTACTGTAATCGACGCAGGAAATCCGCAAAATCTCCGCGTCCATGGCTTGTGACGGGGGGGTGCTTTTTGCTGTTTTCGTTCGTGTTTCTATGGATTTTGCGGCATTAAAGGAGGTATGCATATTTCGGTTTTGAAATATTTGGGTAAGAAATAAGCCTATGTCTATATGAAAATTGCACAAAAATGAAGTTTTGTAACAAGATATTTATGAAATATTGCCGAAACCTTACGAAATTGTTACAAAAAATTTGCAATCTAAAAACATCTCTGTTATGATTCCCAATCGTAAACGACAGGAAACCTTCCTGGTGGTTGCCAAAGGACAAAAGGAGAGATGAATTATGAAGACTAGACATATGGTATTGAAAGGGATTTCTACAGTAATGTGTTGTCTGATGTTGTTGTCTACGACAGGTCCGCTGGAGGTGGAAGCCGCATCAAAGACAAGCACTGAGAAAACACAGACGACGCAAACGACAAAGACAGCAAGCAAAAAGACAAAGAAAAAGAACAAGACGAGCGCAAAGACAACGGCGAAGAATTCTGCAACAACGAAGACTACGGCGAAGAGTTCCGCAACAACGAAGACCGCTGCGAAGTCCGCAAAGACGAAGGCCGAAAAGAAAGCGCAGAAGAAGGCAAGGCGTTTGGCAAAGAAGCAGGCCAAGGCGGAAAAGAAGGCGCAGGAGGCTGCCGCCAAGAAGCCTGAAAATTCGCATTACACGGTGCATATCGGTTCCGGCACAAAGCGTCTGGCGGATGAGTACCAGGATTACACCTATGCAATGTGCAAGAAATACGGAATTGAAAATTATTACCAGGTGATCCTGACGCAGATGTGCGTGGAGTCTGGTTATGACTACACCGCGATGAGCCCGGGGAACAATTATGGATTGATGCAGATCAGTGTGCCGCTGTTCCCGCATCTGCAGTCGAAGCTGGGGCTGACCGACCTGCACGATCCCCATCAGAATATCGAGGCCGGTGTGTATATTATGGCAGAGTTTATTCATCGCTACGGCGATGTACAGGCCGCGTTGGTCTGCTATCACAGAGGCGAGAGCGCCGCAAGAAAGGGTATGAGATCGGATAGTTATTCCGCGAGGATCGTTTCGATGGTGTCCGGGTTGGAAGAGGTATAAGAGACGTAGAAAACGGGTGGCGAAAGCCGCCCGTTTTGTGTATAATAGTAACTGAATAGATACATAATGAAACGGACGGTTCCTTGAAATCGTGGCAGAAGGAGGCGGCTATGTATTTCCTGAATAGCGGGGCAGGATATGCGTTGTTTGAAGAGGAAGCATACAAGGATTTTTATGTGGACAAGAGCGAGCTGATCGATGCAGTGTATCAGTATGCGAGAAGAAAAAACAAATATATTTGCATCACCAGGCCGAGGCGGTTTGGAAAATCCGTGGCGGCCAACATGATAGCGGCCTTCTTTGAGGAGGGCACGAGGGAAGAGAGCGCCGCGCTTTTTGGCGGGCTGGCGATCGGAAGGCTGAAGGAAGAGCAGCTGCGGGACAAGGATCCGGGGAAGGCGCTCTGCTGGAGGGAGCAGGGGAGGCTCAAGGTCATACGGATCAACATGATCAATGTCATTACGGAGAAGATCGATTCCTTCGGGGCGTTCATGGACTCCCTGAGCAGGCGGATGATGAAAGACATCCGGAAGGCCTATCCCGCCCTTGAATGGGACGAGGAGATGTCCATACCGGAGGCGCTTGAAGAGACCGGCGACCGGTTTGCCTTTGTCATCGACGAATGGGACGCGATCTTTGAGATGAAGTTCATAACGCCGGGCGACAAGGAGCGGTACATCCTTTTCCTGAAGGCCCTTCTCAAAGACCGGGACTATGTCCGCTTCGCCTACATGACGGGGATCCTGCCCGTCTCAAAATATTCCAGCGGGTCGCCGCTGAACATGTTCAAGGAATTTAGCGTCTTCAGCGACGCGATTTTTTACCCGTGGTTCGGCCTCACGAGGGAGGAAATAGAGGGGGTGATGGAGGCCAGAGGGGTTGAGTCCCCCTCCATTGGGGAGCTTGCCGAGTGGTACGACGGGTATATCCGGAGCAGGGACGGGGAGCACGTCTACAACCCGACATCGGTTTCGGAGGCGTTGGCGGAGGGCCTCTGCCAGAGCCACTGGACCGGCACGGGGCCGATGAACGAGGTTCGCGACATCATCCGCCGCAACGTGAAGGATCTAAGGGAGGACGTGATCCGCATGGCGGGCGGGGAGACGCTGGACATCGAGCTGGGCGGCTTTTCCGCGGAGAAGACGGAGGCGGGCACGAGGGACGAGATTCTCTCGGCCATGGTGGTCTACGGTTTTCTGACTTACTATGACAAGGTGCTGCGGATTCCCAACCATGAGCTGATGCTGAAATTACGGCAGGCTTTGGCTTCTGAGCCCCTGGGCCTGAACCAGACGCTTGGGGAGTCAAGGAGGCTGCTCGAGGCGACGCTGGACAGGAGGGAGGGGGAAGTGGCGAGGCTTTTGGAGGACCTCCACGACGAAAAGATACCGTTCTTTGTTTACAACGACGAGAACAGCCTCGCCTGCGTCGTGACGGTGGGGTACTTGTCCGCCCTGGATGAGTACCGGATCACACGGGAGGACAAGGCGGGGAAGGGGTACGTGGACTTCCTTTTCGAGCCGATGAAAAAGAGCGGCACGGCCATGATCCTGGAGCTGAAATACAACCGCTCCGCCGGGGAGGCGATTCGCTGCATCAGGGAACGGGAATACGCCAAACGCCTGAAGGACTACGAAGACATCCTCCTCGTTGGCATCAACTACAGCGAGTCAAAAAAGAAACACACCTGCATTATCGAGCCATATTGATTTCGGATCGTTACAAAAAGAAGCGTATTTCGGCAGATACGTTTCCCAGTTTTTTCAGACTTTCTCAGTGACAACGGTAATGAGTTGTGCTATACTCAAAACCGTTGTCATTTATTTTGTTCTTTGGGATCGAATAGGGAAATCCCAATGCGGGGGGCGGGATTATGAAGAAATTAGAGGACTATGTGAGAAGCATACCGGACTTTCCGGAAGAAGGAGTGATTTTTCGAGATATTACATCCGTGCTTCAGGATCCGGACGGATTTCGTCTGTCGATTGACGAGCTTTTGAAGCTTTTAGACGGAGTAGAATTCGACGCGATCGTAGGAGCGGAGTCGAGAGGCTTTATTTTTGGCGCGCCGTTGGCGTATGAGCTGCACAAGCCGTTCGTGCTGGTGCGCAAGAAGGGCAAGCTGCCCTGTGAAACCATTTCCAAGGAGTACGATCTGGAATACGGCACCGCCACGATTGAGATGCACAAGGATGCGATCGTGCCGGGACAGAAGGTGGTCATTGTCGACGATCTGATAGCGACAGGGGGCACCTTGAATGCGTCTGCCAAATTGGTGGAAGAACTTGGCGGCGAGGTGGTCAAGATTATCTGTCTGATGGAGCTGGCCGGACTGAAGGGGCGTGAAGCCCTAAAAGGCTACGATGTGGCGGCCGTACTCACCTACGAGGGAAAATGATCTATCTCTGGAAAAGACTTTTTGAATCAAAGGGAGCAGATTCATGGAGAATATTTTCAAGCTA
>JAFUXY010000345.1 GCA_017477005.1 Lachnospiraceae bacterium
AAGGGGATCATTGCTTCGGTCGTCGTCCCCGCATCAATAAATACAAAATCCTCATCGCCTATGAGCGAGGCTGCGTACTCCCCGATCATCAGCTTCTCGGCCTGATGCAGTGTCTTTCTCGTGTCTACATCGTCGTCTCTGGTGCCATAGGCATTGCCGATCGCCATAGCCCCTCCCCGCACCCGCACGAGCCGCCCCTGGCTGCTCAAAGCGGACAGATCCCTTCGAATCGTAGACTCCGACGCATCGAGCGCTTCCATCAGATCCACCGTCGATACGCTTCCCGCAGAATTGACAATCGCTTCGATCCGGGAAAGACGATTTTCTGTCAACATATTTCAAAACCTTTCATTTTCTGTCAAGTTGTGTCTATTATACAATTAGTTTCGTTCAATTTCAATCAAAATCTTCCGAAATAATGCACAAAATTTCTCCTTTCCGTCTGTATAATACGCCAAAACCGGTCAAAATCGTCATTTATACAGATATACCCATAGGACAAGCTCACTGTGCCGATGGTTTTGTGACCTTGGGCGACCCCTCGATTTCATAAACTTTTGTTAATAATTGTTTATGAAATGTTTATTGCTTTTGGGGCGGCGCTTTGATACTCTTTTTCCATCAAACACACCTGCCCCAACGGGCCAGACCAGAAAGGAGAAAATTTATGCAAGATATTATCAAGGAATACGGTCCCGCATTGATCACGATTGTTTCCATCGTCGCCATTGTGTCTTTGGTAGCCGCACTGTTCAACGGAGACGAGGGGAGCACGATCGGCAAAGCCTTCAACGAGCTGATGACCTCTTTCTTTTCCGCCGCCAAGACCAAAGGGGGCTTTTGAGGATGGATCATCCGGCGCATTATGCACAAGTTATTTTCCGTCAGTTCCTTAATACAGGTAGTCGCTATTCACATATCCCCACTTGTCGAGGGTGGGCGAATACACGTACCAATAGGTGGGATCACTGGTATCTAAGACTTGCACCTGGTCGCCGGAATTTAGTTTCCCGATTTCATTGGACGCGTCAAATGCCTTGGCGTTTCGCAGTGCCAGATAGCCTGAGTCGACGTGTACCGTCCAATAATTGCCGCTGCTCGAAGAACTGCCGGAGGATCTGCTGTACCAGTACAGATAATCACTGTTTACAAATCCATACTTCGCAAGAGACGGCACATATACATACCAGTATTTCTCGCCTGTATTTGTCCCGGAGGGTACCCATACCGTTTCGCCGCTTTGGATTTTCCCGATTTCATTCGAAGCGTCAAACGACTTTGCATTGCGAAGCGCCAGATAGCCCGAATCGACGCTTGCATACACCACGTCGTACTGTGTGGGCGGTGCTGCATTTCGTGCTGCCTGAGCCGCCTGTGCAGCTTGTGCGGCTTGTGCGGCTTGTGCGGCCTTGGCCGCTGCATCCGCCTGTTGCCTCGCCGTGTCCTCCTCCGCAGCAGCTCTGGCCGCTTCCTTCGCCTTGTTCTTCTGCTTGTTGGCCGATTTTCTCAGACTGGAGATGTCGCTATCCCAGACAGCATATTTTCCGTCGCCGCTGTACACATAGTAGACAAACAATTTGCTGATCTCGTCAAAATTGCCTACGATGAAGAGATTCTGCGTCCTCTCCTGTCCGGCCGGGAAATTGCTGTTTTCGATAACGCCGGGATTGGCTACGTCCAACATGGTATCGTCGCCGTAGATCTTCAAGTCTCTCGTGGAGAATGAGATGGGATCGCTGGATTCATTTTTCACGATGATTTTCGTCTTGATCCCCTTGAATCCGGCATACTCCTTGCTTTCAGACTCGTCGTTCTTTTTTGAAATGGTGCATCCCGACGGCTTTCCAATGGTGATTTTGATGCCGTTGGACAAGGTCAGGGATTCTCCGGTGGACAGATGCGTCCCGTCCGCCGGGTCATTGGAGATCTCAACCCCGCTTCCCGCTCCTGTACTTTGCGCGGCTTCCTGTCCTGTCTCCTGAACCGAAATACCGTCTGAAACACTGCCCGACGCGCCCTCATCGGATGCTTTGGAACATCCGAACATCGATACCGATACACATACCAGACATACCATTGCTGCTATTCGTTTTTTCATCTGCACTCCCCCTTTTTTATGGTGCTCTGGAACACTCTACACGTAGCTCCACTTTATTGTAAATTTATTTATCACAACTCACTTGTTTTCATAGTTGTAAACAATCGAGGACACTTGATTGATCGCCGCAATCTGTTCCCCCGAGTTCCCGTTCGAAGACATGACGCAGAGGATATAATTGCCGCTGGGCGCATAGACAATCGCCGCGTCGTTCTCAACGCCTCCGAGCTCGCCTGTCTTGTTCGCGGTCGGCACTCCTGCCGGGACTCCTTGTGGAATTTTCCCTTTTCTCGTTTGCGCTCCCATTGCTTCCAAAAGCAGCCGGGAGGTCTCCTGCGACACATAGGTGCCATTGAGCGCCGATTCCAGTACGAAACCGCAGTCCCTGGTACTCGTATAGTTCTCCGGCCCCGCCGCGAGCATCTTTCGATTCAACTGAGAACTAGAGCAGCCGATGGACTGAATAAAGGCGTTCACTTCTGAAAACCCGCCTACCGCATCGATCAGAGTATTGCAGGCGGTATTGTCGCTAACCGTAATCATTGACCGCAACGTGGAATCATACGTGTTTTCGAGCTGTCCCGCCTCGATCTTTTTCCGGACCGCCCCGTAGACAAACAGTTTGATCAGGCTCGCCGCCACCATGGGCTGATCGCCGATGGTGAACGATTCTCCGGTGCTCATTTTCTTGTAATACACAGACCAGGTTCCGTTTTTTCCGCTGAGTGCGGCTTCCACCTGCGCGCGTAGTCCGTCTGCGGTTCCGCTTTCTGTTTTCTTTTTCAGGTATTCCGCCCCGGCTTCTTCCGAGGCAATCCCTTCAACGGAAGCATCCTGTCCAGATATACTGGCCACGGCCTCTCCGATCATCTCCCCTTCGTTCGCCGATGCTCCTTCCTTTTCGGCTGTTCCATCTCCTGCTGTCTTGCTTTCTGTCGTTTCCGCAGTTTCTACGGCTGCTCCTTCTGCATTCCTTGTGTTTTCTGTAATTTTGCCATTTTCTGCATTTCCTGCGCTTTCT